>JAAYBQ010000265.1 GCA_012730035.1 Spirochaetota bacterium | reverse complement strand
TGGGCAGCTGGCATTATCATCGATTGGAAGACTGTTCAGTCATGATTACAATCAAGTACCGGGAATTCTTTCAGTTTATGTGACTGTTATGTCGATCATCGGGAAACTGATCCTTTCGTGGAGCCAGTTCAGTCTTGGCAAAAAAGCTCAAAGCTCCATGATAATTGCAAACGGCCGGAATATGGTAAACGATATAATTACTTCATCGGGCGTACTTGCGGGCCTGGGGTGCATTTATTTTTTTAACATGCCTGTGATCGACAGGGTGCTTGCTATTCTTATAGGCTTCTGGATAATGTATTCAGCAGTACGTATTTTCATGAGCACCATTACAGAAATGATGGAAGGCGTAACTGACATGAGCATATATGACAGGATATTTGAAGAGGTCCGGCAGGTTGAAGGGCTTTCGAATCCTCACCGTGTCAGGGTAAGAAAGCTGGGCATATACTATATTATTGAAATGGATGTTGAGGTAGCCGGAAACGCTACAATTAAAAGTGCTCACGACAAGGTCTATGTTCTTGAAAACAGAATACGCAGTTCAGTTCCAAACATATATGATATTGTCATACACATTGAACCTCTGGGAAACTACGAGAGACATGAATGCTGGGGGCTAAAAGAGAAGGATCTGGCCTGAGCAAATAAGCTGAATTTTAGGGTATCCTTAGCAAAGCAAAGGTAAAACATTTTTACTCTCATCAAACGGCGGAAGATTTGCCTAAACCAGCAGCAAAAGGAATCTTATAATCTCATCTTCGTCTTTACATGCAGACAGCGTGTGCAGCAGCCTGTCATCTGAAACAATGCGTTTCATGATGCCTCCCCGTTCAGGGGATGCAACCCGGGAAAATGTATTATGACTTTTCAGCAGGTCCCTGGCAATCTTCAGTTTTTCAAGAAGAAGGTCAATGTTTTCAGGTATGTGTATTTCAAGTTCGCGCCGAAGTCTTGCAGCCATTGCGGGTGAGGCACCTCCGGTTGAGAGGGAAAAAAGCAGGTCACCTCTGCGTACAAATGAAGGGACATAGAACGAGCAGTTGGGGGGGTCATCCACTGCGTTTATAAGTATGTTGGCCGATTCAGCCTCGAGAAAAACTTCATGGTTTACCTCAGGGTCATTGGTTGCGGAGAATACCATCATTGCACTATCAAGGTCTCCCTTGATGTATTTACGATTTACAAGTTCAACTGATAGCGGGAATTCGCCGGCTGCTGCAATGATCTCATCGTTGAAAACCGGGGATACAACTTTAACCCGCGCGCCCGAGTCAAGCAGATCTCCGAGCTTTCGCGCTGCGACTTCTCCTCCGCCGATTATCACCGCGGATTTACCAGTCATATTAATCATTACAGGATATAGTTTCATCAGCGTGCAAGTTCGTCCGGAACAGGAAATTCTTCATTGTTGCGCTTAAGGTATTCTTTCTTTTCGGCATCCAGCCCTATTTCTTCATCAGTAAGATAGCACTGTGGATCAGGAGCCCAGGCGTCGCCGTGGGTGCGGAAACCGCGAACGCGCATGGATCCGGTGCAAAGGTCTTTATACTGGCATAGTCTGCAGCGTCCTTTGATAAATTCCGCTTTGTGCTTCAGACCGTGCATCAGCTCGTCAGATTCATCCATCCATATATCGCCGAAGTTCCGGTCGCGCACATTGCCGAAGGTGTAGTCCTGCCAGAACTGGTCAGGGTGAACATTACCGTTAAAGTCGATGTCACCAATCCCCACACCGCTTGAGTTTGCCGCACCACCGTTCCACTTGAGCAGCCTGTATACATCGTCCGCGGATTCGTGGTTTTTAGCCTTCATCTTAAGGTATGTGTATACACCGTCGACGTGGTTGTCAACTGTAAGGATGTTAATGTCAAGGTTTCGTCTGCTGTAATCCGAGGTTCTTTCAAGTATGATATCCATTGCATTGCGCGATTCCGAGTGTGAAAGGTCGTCACTGTACATGCTGCTTCCTCTGCCCGAATAGACCAGGTGATAAAAACAGGCGCGGTTGATTTTTTCTTTTTCAATGAAATCAAATATGCCGTGGAGATCTATGTAGTTCCTGCGCGTAAGCGTCAACCTGAGCCCTACTCTCTGGTTAACGGCCCTGCAGCTGTCGAATCCGTTCATGGTGCGCTTGTATGCGCCTTCGACTCCGCGGAAGCTGTCATTAACGTGTTCAAGTCCATCAAGGCTTATACCCACATAAACCACACCCGAGTCCTTTATACGCTGCGCGGCTTCACGGTCTATCAATGTTCCGTTGGTAGAGATTACCGGGCGAACACCTTTTTTTGCTGCATGCTCAAGCAGGGTAAAAAGGTCGGGCCGTACAAGAGGCTCGCCGCCTGAAAAGAGCAGTGAGGGTATGCCGAAATCTGCCAGGGAATCAATCAGGGCAAGTCCCTCGTCAGTGTTCAGTTCGCCGCTGTACTTCATGTTTTCAGAGTCGGTATAGCAGTGAACACACCTGAGGTTGCATGTTCGCGTAATGTTCCATACAACTATGGGCCTGCGCTGGTTTGCAGATGTTTCAATTTTATGCGGAGCATTGCCGTGGCAATCCGGGCCGGCCTGTGTCCCGTACCTGAGTCCGTCGCCTGTGGAAGTTGTGCCGCAGTAGATTTTACCTATATCAATCATAATTAGACCTTTTCCATTCTTTGAAAGTTTTTGAAAAATATGTTACCCGTTTTTTTTTGAACTCCCGGAGAGTTACAAGCGATATATAGTCTTTTATTCCACTTTTTTGTGAGAGTTCATTTATTATTGAATTCAGTTCATCATCGGAACGTGCGTGTATCATCGCAAAAAGCGGATACTCCCATCTTCCCGGGAAAATGGTCCGGAAATATAAATGTGACACGAACCGGTTTTCACTGAATGGCTCAATGTTAAAATCACCGGATGGTTTCCACGCAGTCATTGAGTTCACTGAAAAACCTGCGTTCCTGTGCCGGAGTACGGCTGCGTATCTGCGGATTATTCCCCTTTCGAGGAAGGAGTTTAAGTGTTTCAGCAGATCCTTTTCGGATATTGATGAACCCGCAGAATTTATTATTTCAGCAAAGGGCCTTTTTACTGCAGGCAGGTCCATCTGCAGCAGACGGACAGCTTCGATCTCATCAGTTGAAAGCTGCAGAGGCCCTTTGCTTTCGCCCGGCATATAATCGCTGCTGTCATAGGAATCTGCAGAATTTCCCGTGTCAAGAAAGACGCCGATTTTAAGCAGGCGTTCGTTGCGCATTACAAGAAAATCGTCAGAATGACACCTGCGCGCAAGTGTTTCAACACTTTTTGAAAAATCTTCAGGTGATTCCTCAGCAAGTGTAAACCAGATATTATATTTGTGATGACGCAGGTAGTTGTGGCTTACACCGGGATGGGAATTGATTATCTCTGCAGCATGATCAACCATTTCAGGCTTTACCTGGAAAGCTACGAGGCTCATGGTGTATCCTAGAACCTTTGCATCAAATATTGCAGAGATGTTCCGGATTACTTTTTTTTCACGCAGTGATTTTATTGTGTCTATCACCTCATCTTCAGAGAGGCCTGTTGATCCGGCAAGTTCAGCATAAGGTTCAGACGAACACTCTATTCCTTTCTGCAATTTTTGCAGTAGAAGATTTTCGGCAGCGGTAAAATCCATCGATTACTTAGCCCTGACCGGTTCGTAGAGGCAATAAGGCTCCTCTTCCATGTAGTCATTGGTTTGATAAAAAGCGCGCGCCCTGCATCCGCCGCATACCGCCTTGTATTCACAAAGACCGCACTTCCCTTTAAGAGCGTTGAAGTCACGCAGTGTTCTGAACAGTTCCGAGTTTTCCCAGATCTCTTTAAATCCGGTACGGGTTACATTCCCGGCAGATACGGGCAGGTAGCCGCATGGCTGTACTTCACCCCGGTGTGAGATAAAGCAGACACCGGTACCGGCAAGGCATCCCCGGGTCATAGCTGTCATGCCGTCAGTTTCGAAAGAGAGGGTGCGTCCCTCTTCTTTTGCAAGCTGGCGGATTATACGATAGTAATGGGGCGCGCACGTTGCCTTGAATTCAATCCCCGACTCCCTGGATTTGTAATAGAACCATTTAAGTACGTCTTCGTATTTCTGTGCATCTATCATATCGGTTTGTGCGATCTCAATGCCGCAACCAACAGGGACGAGCATGAATGCGTGAAGCGCCGATGCTTTCTCGGCTATGGCAAGATTAAGTATATTCTCTAAGTCATCAACATTGCGTTTTGTTATAGTAGTATTTATCTGGAACTCGACGCCAGCTTTTTTAAGAAGGCGTGCACCGTTGAGCGCGCCGTTAAATGCTCCTGGAACACCGCGGAAACTGTCATGTGCCGCAGCAGTGCTGCCGTCAATGGAAATGCTTGCGCGCATTATCCCGGATTTTTTTATCTTTGCGGCAACATCTTCATCAATTAAAGTGCCGTTTGTGGCAAGAGCGGTTCGCAGTCCCATGGATGAGGAGTAAGATGCAATCTCGAAGATGTCATTCCTGTAAAGGGGCTCACCACCGGTAAGAATAATTATAGGCTTGTATTCACCGGAGATCTGGTCTATTATAGTTTTAATTGATGCAGTGTCAAGTTCGCCCGAAAATTCCGTGTCATCAGCCTCTGCCCTGCAGTGAGCGCAGTTCAGGTTGCATCGCCTGGTAAGCTCCCAGAATATAAGCCTGGGAATATTTTTATTCATCATTTAGTAAAAATGTCCTCCAAAAATTGAGTGTTTTTTACAAGGGTATCATCAGGCGAAGATGAATCGGAACAGCTATTTATCTTTTTTAGATTAACTATCGGATTATGCAGTGTCCTGTTCATTATGCTCAGAGTCAGTTCATCAATAAGTTTGAAGTCATCTTCTGTTAAATGTTTCATCTTTTTCTGACGGAAACGGTCAAGCTCGTTCTGCCGGATCTCTTCGAACTTGTTTTTTATTGCCACAATTGTCGGGGTCAGGCTCTGTTCGCTGCACCAGTCGGCAAAACTGTCAAGGTCTTCTTCTATAATCATACATGCATCCTCAATGGCCATGGTGCGGTTTTTTCTGTTGTTTTCAGCAATATCTTTAAGGTTGTCAATATTAAACAGAAACACACCTTCAGTTTCTGAAACCGAGGGTTCAATGTTTCTGGGTACTGCGATGTCAATCAGAAACAGATCTTTACCGTTGCGTTCATTCATTATTTCAGTCAGGTCCCTTGCTGTAATCACATGGTGAGGCGCGGTTACAGAGGAGATTACGATATCTACCTGTTCAAGTGCAATGTCAACCTTTGAGAGGGGGATTATTTCAGCCCTGTATTCAATATCCTGGCAGATCCTGCGGGCATTCTCTTCGGTCCTGTTCGCCAGAATAATACTTTTCAGGTTTTCCTTTACAAGGTATTTAAGTATAAGCTCGCCCATCTCTCCTGCACCAATGAGCAGTGCGCTTTTAGAAGACAGGTCACCAAGAACCGCTTTTGCCTGCTCTACCGCAATTGACGCAATAGAAAGAGGATTTTTTGATATGTCTGTTTCTGTCCGGATTCTCTTTGCTGTACTGAAAGCCCTGTGAAACAGCTTATTCATAACAACACCCGTTGTCTTGCAGTTAACGGCGAGTCTGTATGATTCCTTGATCTGTCCCGTAATTTCGTTCTCACCCACAACCATTGAATCAAGGGACGAGGCTACTGTAAAGAGGTGACGGACTGCATCCCTGCCGTACCTGACATAGACTGAATCCATGAATTTTTCGTGCGGCATCTTGGTGTAGAATTCCATCAATCTTTTTATTGTTTCAACCGCAGATTCAGCATCGGCAGCAGTCATATAGATTTCAACCCTGTTACATGTAGAGACATAAACAGCTTCATGCACGCCTGAATCATTAAGTCTTTCGTAGAAAGCCGGGATCTGGTCTGCAGGCAGCGAAAAAATTTCACGGGTCTCAACGGGCGCGGTTCTGTGGTTTATACCCAGGACTATTATTCTGCCCGGTTCTTCCTGCTGGCTTCGCCTTATTCTCATTTTTTTATTCCGGATTAAGTTTATGTTAATACGTGTCATTCGGTATACCCGGATCGGTTAAAGAAATCCGGAAAAATGACATCAAGTAAAGACACTGGATTAATAAAGGGAAACGTTTTTTTCTGTCAATGATGAAACTATAGCTTATGTTTTACTTTGCCATTAATTATTCTCCCGGCTGCGTAGAACAGTGCAATGACAATTATAAAGAGCGCAATGGCTACTGAAATCCAGAAAAAATCACCCCCGGCTGCGAACTGGTAAAAAAGCACTGAAACTATCCAGGCCAGAACCGTCATGTAAAGAGTCTGCGCAACGGCTACACCAATACCGGCTTCTCTGTATACCGCTCCCACCGTGGCAATGCAGGGGAAGTAGATAAGGATAAAAAGAAGGTAGGCATAGGCGCCCGCCTTACCGGGAAAGTATCTGCGCATATTTTCAAGAAAAAGTGTGCCTCCTTCTTCATTTGTATCTGCAGATAATTCGGGAGTGGAGAAAAATTCGGCAAATTCAGTTTTAAGATTCGCCGGCACTGAAAAAAAAGCATTTTTTATTCCGGTGGTCAATCTGGTCACCGCGTCAATAGCCTCGTCACTGTTTTCAGGTTCAGAATTCATCTGGCCATAAAGGGAGTTGAGCGTACCTACGATTGCCTCTTTGGCAAAGGGGCCGGAGAAAATTGCTACTGCGGCAGGCCAGTTTTCGTCTGTTATACCCATGGGTCTGAAAAGCGGTATGGTGGATTTGCCCGCTTCTGTGAGCAGTGATCTGTCTGTATTTTCGTTACCGAAGGTACCGTCAGTTCCAAGTGAATTGAAAAATGAAAGGATCATAACTGCTACAATGATGATTTTTCCCGCGCCTGAAATGAAAGCTTTAAGCCTTGACCATGTGTGAATAAGTATATGCCTCATTCTGGGAAGATTATACATGGGAAGTTCAAGGACATAATTAGAAGGTTCAGAGGGGTAGACTGTTTTTTTTAGCAGAAATCCGGTCATGACCGCGAGCAGTACTCCTGCTCCATATAATGAGAAAACAACGGCCCCGGGATTACTGCTGAAAAAGGCAACTGTAAAGAGTGCGTATACTGAAAGCCGCGCGCCGCAGGACATGAACGGGGCCACGAACACGGTCATTATACGGTCGCGTTTTTCTTCAAGAGTACGGGCAGCCATCACGGCGGGAACTGTGCAGCCGAAACCTATCATCAGGGGTAGAAATGATTTTCCAGGAAGTCCCATTATTCGCATAAGCCTGTCCATTACAAAAGCAGCCCTTGACATGTAGCCCGAGTCTTCAAGAACGGAAAGCATAAAAAACATTGCAAAAACTATGGGAATAAAAGAGGCAACTGCCTGGATGCCTGCGCCCGCTCCCGATGCCAGTACTGTTATAAGCCATTGCGGCGTATTTATTGCAGAAAGCAACGCTGCTAATCCGTCAATAAATATGGCGCCTGTTATGCCGTTAAAGAAATCGATAAAAACTGCGCCGGCTGAAAGAGTCAGTTTAAAAGCCAGATACATAACACCCAGAAACAGGGGCAGGCCGACAAACCTGTTAAGCACCACTGAATCGATCATGTCAGTGATTTCCTTGGGGTCAGATTGTTTTATAACGCATCTTCGTGTAACCCCCTGGATAAAGCCGTATCTGTAATCCGCGATTATGATATCAGATGATTCGTGCAGGATTGATTCTATTTTTTTTTCTGCAGTATTTATCTCCTGCTGTGTTATTGAACCGAAATTAATAGCCTGAGCGGTTAGAAGGGGGTCCTTTTCAAGAATCTTCAGGGCAATCCAGCCCGGTGAGGCATTAATCTTTTCTGACATGGACAGGAGTGATGGTTTCCAGAATTCTATGATTTCAACAATTTCGTTGGGAAAATCAACCTTTACCGGTGTAAAGGAATAGTTATTGTTGTTGGAGATAGCCTCTTTCAGTTTGAGGTCATCACCTTTTCGTACCGCAGATATATCTATGACCGGACATCCAAGCTGGGCTGACATCAGGTTTGTATCGATGCGTATTTTCATTTTTTCGGCAATATCGATTCTGTTCAGGATTACAACAACGGGTAGTCCCAGCTCAAGAAGCTGTACAGTCAGGTAGAGGTTGCGCTGAATATTTGCGGCGTCTATGATGTTGATAACAAGGTCGGCTTCACCGGACAGGAGGTAATCTCTTGATACGCGTTCGTCGTCAGAAAAGGCCGAGAGTGAATATATACCGGGAAGGTCAACTATGTTATAGTCACTGCCCTTGTACTTCATAAAACCCTCAAGTTTTTCTACGGTAACGCCCGGCCAGTTCCCTATTGTCTGCCTGCTGCCGGTGAGAAGGTTGAAAATAGTGGTCTTGCCACAGTTAGGGTTTCCGGTAATTGCGATGGTTTCAGGCTTCATCGGATGATTCTTTAAAGTTCGGGTCACAGTGGGTTACGGACACGTGTATTTTTTCAGACATACCCCTTCCGAGAATCAGGCGTGTACCGTTAATTTTAATTATAACAGGTCCTGTTTTCCGGTTTGATATAACCTGTACTGTTTTTCCCGGGAGCAATCCGAGGCTTAGAACTTTATCACGCAGCCCCTCCCCTCCGGTTATACCTCTGATCTCTGCGAAGCAGCCTTCTTTGATATTATTAAGATTTGTTTTCATTAAATTTCTACGTAATTCATTTTTAGTATTTGTTAAAAAAGTTAGTCGTGACTAATTTAATAAAGCAGCGGTTATCCGTCAATAAAATATTTTTTATAATGGATTAAAAATTTTTAATTTACTTCAACACTTATTCTGCCACGGCAACGTGAATTATTTTATAGTTTTTTGTTATATTTTCTTCTTGAATTTAATTGTAAGTATATGTTTTATATATTATTCTTTATTACTAAAATCCCTCGAGGTTATTGATGGCAAGGGGCCTTATTGTTGACGATTCAAAATTTATGCGCAGGATTATCGCAGAAATCATTACCGGTGCAGGACATGTTGTAGATGGTGAGGCTGATAATGGCCAGGATGGAATTAATCTTTATGATAAGCTCAGACCTGATTTTGTTACCATGGATATAACAATGGGCGGTAAGGATGGAATAAATGCCGTTAAAGAAATTAAAGCAAAGAATCCAGACGCAAAAATAATTGTTATATCCGCTCTTAATGAAAATACCATCAGGCTGAACGATCAGAAGATACAGGCAGATATTTATATTACCAAACCGTTCACAAGAGAAGACCTCCTGAACGCGATTGATAAACTCCTGTAAATTTTTGCCCATGTCACAGGATTATATAAAATTATACTCTGCCGCATCTGAACCCGATTGCGCATATTTTCTTTCAAACGGTGTTGTCTACTACTACGCGTCGAATGTTGACAAATATGCGATCAGGGGCCAGAACCTGATTGTAGGTTCCACGGAACTGATAATGAATCACATCTTTTCAGAAAAAACCTGCAGAATCGAAACAGCCGTTGCCCTGAAAGATTCATCCATAAAAAAGATTCCTGCAGACAAATTTTTTAGCAGCATAAATTCATTCTCTTTTCTTGTAAATGCTTCTATCGTACTCGCAAAACAGGTACTTCTTACCAATAAAATAATCAATAAAAACCTGGACCTCCTTGACGGCAGGGACAGGCAGATCAAAGAGTATTCTATAAAATATTACTGTGCAGTCAACATGCTAAGCCAGGAGTACGAAAAAAGAAAACTTCCCTGGATTAATGATATCGTGAAAAAACATGCGGGATCCCTCAATTTTAAAAGGGGTGAGGCATTTTTTAAGGCGCAGGATTCAATAACAGTAGAAACTACATCCGTTCTTTCGGACAGGATGATTGAATATCCGCGTGGCTCAGTAATATGTGAAGAGAACACGACGGGCGAGGAGATGTACATACTGCAGACAGGTTCAATCGATGTGGAGATCGGGGGGAACAGGGTGGCAACTATTGACAGGGCGGGTACTGTCTTTGGTGAGATGGCAATCCTGCTGAATGAAAAAAGAACAGCCACTCTCAGGGCAAAGAATAATGCAGTGATAACAGTGATAAAGAAGAGCGAATTAAGGGATGCATACGAAAAACAGAGTGATATACTTAAGAATATCACTTTTTCGCTGGCCCGCAGACATTACTACAATCTGATAAAGATAAGCAGTGTAAATAAATCACTCATAGACCAGACTCTGGACAGCGATGAAGGTGATGATAAGAAGGCCATACAGCTGGAGAAACTGAAAATTGAACTGGGAAAATTCAGGAATGAATTAAGCGACGCCCAGTTCAAAAGGAAGGCTGAATTTCTTCAGACGGTAATTGATGAATGCGGATAATTTTCATCCGGACTTCATTGATTTAAGCCAGTTCATCTCTGCCTTGAGATGATGCTCCAGGTATCCAAGTATGTGCCTGTATGAAGCATCCGCATCGGACCCTTTCTCAATCTTTTCCCTGATGCTTTCAAGTTTTTCTTTAATGAGAGATGTACGCTCTTCAAGAAACTGTTCTTTCTGTTCATCACTGAGGAAGTCAAAAAACATAAGTACAATATCGACATCAAAATGGATAAAGTTTGTGTCAAAATACTGCTTGAGCAGTTTTTTGTAATGCTTTTTTCCCGCGGGTAAAATTTCGTAAACGTATCTTTCGGGATTTCCGCTCTCCTTTTCTGTACCGACACGTTTTACCCAGCCATTATCCACTGATTTTTTTATGGCATAATAAATTGATCCGAACTTGATATCTACATAATCCTCAAGCCGCTCGACTATCTTTTTTTTGATTTCATAACCGTAAAGGTTGCCTTCCATTAAAAGTCCAAGGATTGTAATTTCAATTTTCATCATTTACCTCAAAATTCACGATTAAATTTTAAACTACCATTCCCGGAGGTATTTTTTCTGCCGGGATTTTCTGCCTTGAGCAGATATATTATTCACCGTAAGCTTAATGATCTCTTTCCGGTTGATGCAACATTGTTTATAACTGGTATAAAATATATATTATACTCTTTTCCCGATAACTTTTATTATTAATGCTACAATACTGCTTTTATTATAATAAAATTATAATATTAATAAAATAACATTGAAATTTTTAATAAGAAAAGCTTAAAAAAAATAAGGAATTATTACTAAGAATGATCATTCTTTATTCTAATACTATTAATGATTGCCATTTTACAGTAAAAAGCAATTAAAATATTATTAGGATAGTATAAATATACATTTTTTTATTACTAATTATCAAGATTCGTGTCATAAATACTTTAAGAATTTGTTTAAAAACTTAAGTGCTGTTTGCGGGAAGGAAATATATTGCTCTTTTTGACTGTTTTTGTTTTAAAAGCAGGGAAGTATAAGGTTTAGCGAATTATTTTGCAGAACCTGCCCTGAATAGATCATGATCAGGCTGTTCAGAAAACTGCTGAAGGGGAGAGTTAATGAGACCGGTAAAAGCCATAAATAAAATGTCCTCGGGAGAACCGCTCAAGATTACGGCATTTGGTGATTCGCTCACTTACGGCTGGATGGTAAGCAGGGGATATCTTGATTATCTGGGAGAAATGATTAACGAACGCTATCCCGGATGCAGAGTGGATATTTTAAACAGGGGTGTACCCGGTGATACAGCCCTTGACGGATTTTCACGGTTAAAACGTGATGTGCTGAGGGACAGGGCAGACCTTGTACTGGTTCAGTTCGGTCTTAATGATGCCTATACCGGGTTTTCGCCTGATGAATTTGAATCTAATCTTGAAAGAATTATTAGTGAACTCAAAAGCTCTTTCGATCCGGAAATTGTGTTACTGACATCTGTGTATATAAAGATGCCCGAATACAGGCTGGTTTTGCAGTATTATGACAGGATTGAGAGGCTGGCAGAGAAATATAAACTTACCCTGGTAAAAGTGCACAGATACTGGGAGGACAGAGTTGGAGCAGGTACTGATTTTTATAAACTGGTCCAGGCAGACGGAGTGCATCCCACTGAAGAGGGGTATAGACTTTTTGCAGAGAGTGTCATGGAAATTTTCAGCAAGGGTGATTTTTGAGGCAGGCAATATCCTGCTAAATGCGGAAGTTGCCCGCCGGTACAAATGCTTATCGGATTAATGTTCCCAGCTTCTTCTTGGTCGAATCATCCATATTCCTGAACTCAATACCCATGCCAGCCCTGCAGCCCTGCTTTTCATCCTCGCGTATCCATTTAACAACGCCATTAACTTTAACTTCACCTTCGCCGGGAAGAGTTAATGAAAGCTCAATTTCTGAACCATTTTTCAGAGGTTCCGGGGTGGAAATGAATATTCCGCCACTGCTCATGTCAACCGTTGTGCTGTATGTCAGGGCATCATCAGATTTAACCTCTGATTTGATTGTTTTTTTAATTCGCTCCTCTTTCCGTTTTTCTGATTTTTTATCTGGCATCAGGCAGCTCCTTTATTCAATTCGGGTTATTAATGTGCAGCTGGCATTAATAATATACATATTGACAAATTTTACAATCTTTTTTTACTACTTTAGTGTAGCCGGTATTACACTTTTAAGTAAAAACAGCCCCGGTTTGAACTGCAGCTTCAGTCCGGGGATTCTGCGGCCTGAAAAATTTTTTCCATGGCCGTATGATTGCTGTAACGAAATCAATCCCCGGATAAATAATGAATCCAGAAGCTCTGAGAGTCTTTCTTTTAAAGAAAAAAGTCCTGTTCCCGCACAGTAACCAGAAGATGATCATACGTAAAACACCATTCTCTTCGGCGCTGAGGGCCGGGGACCGCATAATCACATATCCGGTAAGGAACATCTTTGACATACTGTTTTACAGACGAAGAGTTTCAACGCTCGGTGAAATTACTGAAATATCCGGGGATAAAAATATTATGCGGCTCCAGGTCAGGGGTATATGCCGTGTGAGAATCACGGCTTTGAAAAAGTTTCGGCAGGTTTTTTTTAATCCGGTCGAATCCGCTCCTGTAAAAAACGAAATGGCTCTATGCCGTGAACTTCGTACAAAGGCACAGGAACTGATTTTTCTTATAAACGTGGATGAATCAGACAGGCTTATAGCGCTTCTAAATTTTCTGTCTGACCTGGGCCAAATAAGCGATTTTATTGCAAATTATTTTGTCCTTGATAACAGCCTGAGAATAGCCCTGCTGAATGAAACGGATATAACCCGGCGTTGCCATAAACTTAATGGAATTATAGCTAAACTGATAAACAATTTCAAGAACCAGGCGGTTTCAGCATGACAATGAAAAAGAATGTAAGGGGGGACGACGTTTATTATTATGTAGAATGGTCCCGGATGTTTGTTTACGACAGGCACAGTGTTACAAGACTGATTCCCGAAATGCCAGGTCTGGTGTTTATGCAGCACAAGGTAAACAGAAAGATGGTCAATATGCTGGTCCTGGCCTGCTGGAGAGACGGGTGCAGGGTGGGAATAAAAAAGTTAATGGATGAATACACCATGACACATGTGTCAATACGCGAGCGGCTGTCTGAAAGCGAAGTCTATTTCAGGTATGCGGTTATCGATACAAGCCAGAACGACATAAAAGATATAATGTACTGGTTGATTAAGGAATACAAGCCTGAGCTGAACGATATTGCAGGTTTTACAGATTCAAAGCGCTACATCAACATCTATCTCAAGGAATCATTCGAATCATGAGGCGGCAACGTACATTTTTATGTCATTGGGGGTATAGATGTGTTTTACGTTCTGTTTGATGTAAAAAAATTCCAGCACATACTTGAGTCTCGCGCAAGCGTCAAGCGGCAGAGAGAGCCTGTAGTCGGACTGAGGCGAAAACTGTTGTATCATTTTAACATTAAGTGATTTCTGTTCAGTATTGTAGATAAAAATATCCTTTTTAAGAAGGTTGAATGTCTGGTAACAGGACTGGATTATCTCTTCGGACTCAACAAGGTTTGCTATATACAGGTTCGTGTCTGATTCGTGTATATTTCTTGTAAAATATTTGAGTACCCTGAGCACTATTTCAGGGTACAGTAGTTCATTTATAAGCTGTTTAATTTTTGCTTCAAGTTCATGGTCATGCATCCTTTTTGTAGGATATGCCATGTGAATAACATGGTATGCGCCAGTCTGCACCTTGAAGTATGCAAAGTCGAGCAGACGGTCAATAGCGTCCTTGCGCATAAAGTGCTGCTCGACAAAGGTTGATTCCACGAGCTTTTCGGCAACAAGCTCCAGTTTTTCACTACGGAGTATTTTTTCAAAGTTTATGAGCTGGCTTTTGTTCGGGTCTATGCTTTCAAGCGTATCGTACCTGAAAGATTTTTTGTCCATTTAATCCTCCGTGATCAAAAAGGTCTCCTTATACGCAGCTGGATCTCTTTCATAAAGGCACTGTTGTCATTGTACTCGCGGGCGCTCAGGATTGAACCTCCGAGCGACCAGTTGTAGAATGAAAACTCGATTACAGAAAACGCTGCCATTTTAAACATGTTACCGTCCCTGTACCCGTCATAAGCAAGGTATATCAGGGCGCCGTTTGAAAGCATTGCAAAGAGTCCCAGCAGATACTTTTCAGTGTACATATAACCGAGACCGGGAATAATTGCGGAACTTATTCCGGCAATCCATGGAGATTTGTAGGGCCTCTGCTGCTCCTGTGTAATCCTGGCTGACAATAAATCAGCCTCTTCGCTGAACCTTCCTTCAGGAAACTGTTTTTTGTATGCCGCAAGCGCGTTCTGCGCATCATTATATTTTTCGGCAAGTATCTCGGTCAGGCATATATTAAATACTGAATCTTCGTAAAAAATCCCGTTCTTATAAACAAATTTATATTCCTGGAACATTCTCGCCGCGTAATAGAATGATCCCTCTTCAAGGCGGATCCATGCCGAATAAAAAAGTGCTTTCTCGCCTGATGGAGTGTCCGGATATTTTTTGTAGCAGTCAGAAAAAACAGCCGAAGCGCGGGATGAATTCCCCCCCATAAAATATGATTTTCCCATAAGAAGCATGCTGTAGGGATACACGGGATCGCCGGGGAACAGGAACTGGTAGCGCAGGAGTTCTGTTATTGCGCTGTAGTATTCTTTTTTGCTGTAGTATAGTTCAGCAAATTCAACCGGTGATGCCTCATCGGCACTGGCTGCAATATCGAGAATTAAGACCAACAGGAGTACCCGAAGGATTTTCAATTAAAGTCCCTCCCGAACCTCAGGTATATTGCAGGGTCATATCTGCCGTATCTTTTTTCCAGTTTTTCATGATTATTTTTACAATTTTCTTTTTCATGAAGCCGGGCGGAATTGTACCCTCCGTAAATGTTTCCCGCGTAGAAGAGGCTCGTAAAAAAATATAAAGTATATGCCGTGCCATTGTGGCCGTTATCTTTCATATAGCAGGCCCCGACAGCAGGGAGGGCAACAGATGCAAGTGAGAGAAGGGCATCTGTAATCCGGCCTGACCAGAGCTGACCCAGGCCCGGCATTATAGCAGACATTATTGCACCGGTTACGGGGGATATACCCTGGTTTTCCCTGAATGATTCAAGGTCGTGCTTTAACTGAATGTAATCAGGGTAATCGCCCATAATCTGCGACGCGCTTAAAAGTTCACTGTCGAGCGGTTCAAAGTCCCCTGAAAGTACCAGCGGTTCAACGCGTCGAAGGAGCAGGTTGAATGCGGCCTTCTGTTCAAATCCGTCATAAGACAATGGGCCCAGCAGGGAGTATGCTGATGTATAATCCTCAAGTCTGATAAATGACTGTGAGACGAGCAGCATGAATGGCAGATATTTATTACCGTCAAGGCCGGGCTTATACTGGCCGGTAACAGTCCAGTACTGGCCGGCAAGGTAGTAGCAGGTATGGATGAAGTATTCAATGTCACGATCGTTATTGCCGTGCTGTAATTTTCGAGCCTCGGCTATTGCATTGAAGTAGTCCCCGGAACTGTATAGCCCGGTTATAAATTTTTTCTGCCTTTTAACGGCATCCGCAGTTTCTGTCGTGTGCAGGGTCACCGGGAGAAGTAAAAAAATGAAAAAAAGTCTTTTCATTGTCCGAAGATCCTGTCAGGAACAGGGTCATATTCTGGCGGCCGGTAGGGATTGCACCTTAGAAGACGCTCGCCGGCCATGAATGATCCTATGAAAGCTCCATGTTTTGCAACGGAGTCCCTTCCGTAGACGCTGCATACAGGGGTATGCCTGCAGTTGGGACCATCCTGGGGGGAGATGAAAACCTGGAAAATTTTTATAAGAATGTAGGCCCCGCCCTGAAAACCGCTGGTAATATTTGAAGGTCGATGCTGTCTGTGGTTATGATCTCTGTGTATCCCGTCGCCGGTGTTTACATCAGGATTCCATGGTTCAAAACCGGGTGAACCGGCATGTACCCTGGATACTGTTGATAAAAAGAATAATAAAAAGATTATACGCATTTTAATCATAACGCATTGAGTACAGGCTGGCGATGATTACGTCAAACACTTAATTAAAATGAAAATTACTTGATCTTTTATTAAATGATACATAATGTAGTATGCATTTTTTTTGCATCAGCTTACCGCCGTTCCGGCGGTAAAGACCTTTCCTTCAGTGAGGATTTTAATGAACCAGGAGAAAAAACTGGAAAAGGTTCTGGAAAGCGCTCTTTCAGAAGACCTTGATGATTACTTTAAGCTTCTGAAAGTCCTGAAGAAAAAATTACCTTTCTTCGGCAGAACAAAGAGGATCGCGGCATCGCTCCTCAAAGAACTTCTCGGTGACATTTCCAAACTCGACCTTGACGCTGCTTCCATCCTTGGCAAGACCGAAACCGGGAAGATCATCTTCGAAGACATCAAGGACGGACGCGCAAGGCTTTTTATCAACGTCGGCAAGAACCAGAATATTTCGACCAGCGACCTGATCAGAGAGATAGTCAAGCGTTCCGGCATAGACGGCAAGACCGTCGGCAAGATTGATGTCCATTCAACCTACGCTTTTTTTGAAGTGCCTGAACATTATGCCGAGCTTGTACTTCATTCCTTTGACAACGCCAGGATACGCGGAGTACCTGTCGTGGTTGAACCGGCCAAAAGAAAAAAGAAGATTAAATGACATACGAACCTGATTGTCCATTCTGCGGCCGGCAGAACAGAACCGTAATCAGCGCCTCCCTTAATAGGTGCGCTGGTTGCGGGATTATCTTCAATGCGGAGCATAAGTCCCTGTCATACGACAGGGACTATTTTACCTCTGAGTATAAGGAACAGTACGGCAGAACCTACATTGATGATTACGAAAACATTTACCGTATGGCACTGGCGAGGCTTGAAAAAATATTCAGGATGATAAAGATTAAGCCCGGACTTTCTCTTCTTGACCTGGGGTGCGCTGCAGGGTTTTTTCTTAAGGCTGCTAAAGACAGCAGAATAAAGGACCTTCTCGGGATCGAGATATCGGACTTTGCAGCTGACTATTGCAGAAAAAATTTCAGCATAGATGTGATACAGGCCCCTTTTGCTGAGGTGGAAATTGACAGGAAGTTTTCGATAATATCTTCGTGGTTTTTTCTTGAACACATGGCAGACCCTGCCGCTACCATCAGAAAGATTTTTTCAATGCTTGAGGATGGCGGTATTTTTGCATGCGGAATACCTTCGTATTATGGGCCCTCTTTCAGTTTTAACCGTGATGACTGGGTAAAGATCCATCCCGTTGATCACAGGATAGATTTGTCTCCATTATCAGCAAAGAGAATTTTGAAGCAGGCAGGGTTCAGGAGAGTTAAGGTTTACCGCTGCGGCTACCACCCGGAACGTGTTGTAAAAAGGGGTTCGTGGCTGTACCCGTTCTTTGAACCGCTGTACAATGTGTTTTCGCGACTGGCTGCGTATTCGGATACTATAGAAATTTATGCGGTGAAGTAAAACTGCAAGCTCCCGGCCCGGTTTATATTTGTATATAAATGCTGATTATATCTCAGCCAGGGGTTATCTTCAGGGTGTAGTCAAGGGGCTTCTTTGAAATGACAGAGTGCACCTTAAATAAAAATATCCCTGGGCTTGCTCCCCTGTTGCGGGCCCACATAACCCAGTTCCTCCATCTTCTCTATGATGCGGGCTGCGCGGTTGTAGCCTATACTGAGGCGTCTCTGCAGGTACGATGCCGAGGCCTTGCGTGTATCCTCTACAATCTTCAGTGCCTCGACAAAGAGTTCGTCCTCGTCTCCACCGTCAATATCAGATGACTCCTCTTCTGCGAAGATAGATGCTTCGATGTCAATGAACTGCGGCTCGCCGTATATTTTAAGGTGTTCAACAACGCTTGCGATCTCGTCCTCTGAAATAAAAGCGCCCTGAATCCTCACCGGGTACGAGCTCATGGGCGACTGGTAGAGCATGTCCCCCTTGCCAAGCAGTTTTTCTGCGCCGTTCTGGTCAATAATGGTGCGTGAATCTGTTTTTTGTGCAACCTGGAAGGCTATGCGTGCGGGGAAATTCGCCTTTATGATACCGGTTATAACATCGACAGACGGCCTCTGTGTGGCCAGGACAAGGTGTATGCCCACCGCACGGGCTTTCTGCGCAATACGTGTTATATAACCTTCAATCTCTTTTGAGGCGACCATCATCAGGTCTGCAAGTTCATCAATTATAATTACTATAAACGGAAGGCGTTCACCCTTCTTTTTTTCTTTTTTAATCTTCTCGTTGTAATTTATAATATCCCTGGTGTTCATCGAGGCAAGGAGCCTGTAGCGCCGCTCCATTTCGTATATTGCCCACTTGAGTATGGCCGGAGTCATGTGCGGTTCAGTTATAACGGGTGTTAAAAGGTGCGGCATGCCGTTGTAAAGCTGCAGCTCGACCATCTTGGGATCAACAAGTATAAAGCGAACATAGTTGGGATCGTAGTTATATACGATGCTTGTGATGATCGAGTTAACGCATACTGATTTTCCAGCTCCCGTTGATCCTGCGATCAGCAGGTGCGGCTGGTTTTTAAGGTCCAGTGTAACAGGGAAGCCCAGGATGTCTTTTCCAAGTCCAACCTTGAGGCAGCCTTTCTGGTCATTATAGGATTTTGACTTGATTACGTCACCAAGTGTTACCATCTCGCGTTTCTTATTCGGAAGTTCTACACCGATAGCCGATTTGCCGGGAATAGGCGCAACGATCCTCACTTTGTAAGCAGCCAGTGCCATTGCTATGTCATCAGAAAGTCCAACAACGCGGTTGATCTTGATGCCGGCCGCAATCTGCATTTCGTAAAGCGTGATTACAGGTCCACGGTTTACGTTTATCACCTTTGAGTCTATTCCGAATTCAGAAAGGGTGCGTACCAGCAGCTGGGAATTCTTTTTTACCTCGAGTTCCCATGCTTCGGTGTCTACGGGCTCGGAGTTATGCAAAAACGATGTGGGTATAATGTACTCCTGGTTTATGCGCAGCTGGCTGAATACTGCCTCTTCGACAGGGTTTTCTTCGTTTGATTCATTTTTTATCCGTTCCTGTACAGCAGCAATACCTGGATTAACCGCTGCTCCTGCCGGGCTTTCTGCGGCAGAATCGTCATCGGGATCTATTGCATATATGCGGTTCTTTTTTGATGAAGAAACCTCTTGGCCGGTTAATAATTCATCATCCTGACTGAATTCATCCGGAACGTCATCGCGGAATGATAGATCGTCACTGTATATCTCCCTGTTTACAGGAATGTCAAATTCCTCCTCCGGGTATTCAGGGTCAGAAAGATTATCCATGTAGATGCTTTTGTCCGGCGTAGCCTTTGATGCGGATTGTAATATCTCTGAAGACGCAGGAATGCTGCTGATTGATTGTTTCAACGATGCAAATTCTTTACAAGCGGGCTGCTCAGGCGTGCTGAGCATTTCAAGATATTTTATTTCGGGCTTTGTGCCGGAAACCTTTTCATTGACTTTAACGGTTCTACGTTCAATCCATGGCGGACGCTTTTTTTTCGATTCTGTTGAGAGATTTCCGTCGATTTTTGTCAGTGGTAAATCGCTATGCGTTGGGGCAGGTTGCCTGCGGTTTGCAACAAATCCGCCCAGTCTGCTGATAAGATTATCTCCGTGGCTTTTTGTTTTTTCAAAGAACGACGCCAGGGAGAGTGTTCCCAGAAGAATAAGTCCCACTATATTCATGATTGCAATTATAAGATACGCGCCGACTGTACCGGTAACCGAGTGTAAAAATTGAAAGATGTAGTAGCCCGTGAATCCTCCGCCGTTCTGGTAGATTTGGATGCTCCCCGATGAAAAGAGAATTGAGCTGCTGAAGGTTAAAAAGAAAAGTGCAAAAAGGCGGTCAGTAAAGCCGCTGATCGATCCTTCTTTGACATGTGCATATGACGAGAGGAACAGGCAGATTACAAAAATATATGATGATACACCAAAAGCGGAACGGGAAAGGTGTGCGATTACCGCGCCGACAGGACCGATCAGGTTGTTAACAGTTTTGTGGTGCAGAATAGCCCTGTAATCTGTCTGGCTGTATGATGCAAGGCTTAGCAGAAGAATAATCCCCGCAAGGAATAGAAGAATCCCTGCTATCTCCCTGTACCTTTTTTCGTTAAACACAAGCCCCTCCGATTCGAAAGACGGATTTATTACCGTCCTGAAAACATAAAAATGGTATTACATTTAAGTTTCGGCTTTTTAAGGGGAACTGTTTAGTCAAATAGGCCTGCCTGAAGTGATTTTGACAGGTGGTTACAGGGTATTTATTCTGTTTTTACCGGCCATCTGTATAAAATAACTTGAACTTTTATTCCGTCGGTCAATAATTCAGAATGTCTGTTTCAGGGCGATTAACAGGTTATAAGAGGTCACAGTTATGCGTAAAAAAATTATTCTCCTGTTGCTGCATCTTTTTATTCTGAATCTGGCATGTGATAGCAGTCTTAAAAACGTGCGTCCCGTGCAGATGCAGTTTATTGTAAATTCGCAGATTGTCTCGTATACTGTAATGGAATATAACGACAGAGGAGACATTGTACGGCTTACGGAATATGAAAATGGGGCAATCAAAAGGTATAATGAATATTCTTATGACATCTATGGTGTTCTTTCACAACAGAAAGTTTATGATGGCGCATACAGGCTGCTTGAAACGACAAAGTTTATATATGATTCGTCTGGTGATTTAAAAGAGGAGCGCGATTATTCGCCTGACAACCGGCTGGTTGAATACTCGGTCTATTTATATAAAAACAACCGGATTGTAAGGATTGAAATTTTTAATCCGGATAAAAAAATGAACCGTTTTACCGAATTCAGCTATTCATCAAAACGGCTTGAATCAATTCTATTTGACTATGTGCGGGAGTATACAATGAGAGCCAACTGTATCTATGATGAAAATTCCCTGCTGACCGGTTACACGGTGGATCATTCCTCTTTCAGAGGTAAGGGGACAGCGGTAGTAAAGTTTATTTATGAAGATGGCCCTGTTACTGAGCAGGCATGGAGACTTTTAATAAGGTAAGAGTTTCTGCAATCGCGCAGACCCGGAGGAATGAAATGGTATCAATGGAGTTATTTCAGAAGCATTACAGGGAGATTGTAAGGTTTGACGGTCTCCTGGGTATGAAGCTGCAGGTGCATGCTCCAGGGAAGATTACCTACACCCTGCAGATACGCGAAGATCACCTTACTGCTCCTGACCAGTGCCACGGAGGTGTGATCTCGGCAATGATGGATTCGGTGCTTGGATTGACCGCACTTTCGCTGGCAGTGTCACAGGGGAACCTCTGCTCAACTGTTGAATTCAAGATGAACTACATCTCGGTTGCCAGGCCGGGTGACATCATCGAAGGTACAGCAGAGGTTGATTATTCAGGTTCCAAGCTGATTACGACAAGCGGTTCCATTAAAGATATTACAAGCGGCAGGCTCATTGCCAAGGGTATGGGGACTTTTATGCAGTACCCCATATCAAAAAAAATGGAGGCCCTTAAATCCGCCAGCAGGCTGGCGGAAGAGGAGGAATAGACAACTCCGGAAATTAATAATTATAATTACACCTCTATCACCCTTACAACAATGATCGGGTTCCTGCGTGTAAGCCTGTATATTGTATTTTTAAGACTACGCTGGAGAAAGTCCTGAATTGCTTCAGCAGCTGCACGCTCCCTGAGCATCTTTTTTGTTTTTTCTTCAATGTCTTTTTTCAGCGCTGACATAATTTTTGTATTTTCGTGACTTATAAAGCCGCGCGCCACAAGTTCAGGTTCGGCCATGGGCATGCCCTGCGATATGACCGCTGTAACAAAAAATATTCCCTCGGTGGACATCATGTGGCGTTCCCTTATTACGTCGCTTGCCACGTCACCAATTTCGGTGCCGTCAACGTACATTTCGGAGAGCTTGATTTTGTCTATCTTCTTGAAATGTTTTTTGTTCAGTTCAAGTATATCGCCGTTTTTGGCTATTATGATGTGGGCCGGTTTTATGTTAAGGCTTTCAGCAATGTCCGCGTGTTTTTTCAGGTGTTTGTATTCGCCGTGCACAGGCATAAAGAATTTCGGTTTGGTTATGGTGAGCATCAGTTTAAGCTCTTTGGACGAACCGTGCCCTGAAACGTGAATGTCTTCATCCTTGTCGTAGTAGACGTTGACACCGAGCTCCATGAGCGCGTTTACTATGTTGGTCACCATGCGCTCGTTGCCCGGTATGACCGATGCTGTAATGATTACCGTGTCGCCCCTTTCCGCAATAAAATTCCTGTGTGTGCCGAAGGCCATGCGTGCCAGTGCAGACATGGGCTCGCCTTGTGTGCCGGTACCAATGATGACAATTTTTTTATTGGTCAACCTTGATGCTTCTTCAAAGCTTATGATAAGGTCATCCCTTATATCGAGGAAACCGAGAGTACTGGCAATCTCAATATTTTTCTGCATGGTGAGACCGGAGATAACTACCTTGCGGTTATACTTCTGGGCGGTATCGAGCACCTGCTGTATGCGCTGTATGTTTGAGGCGAATGAGGCGACTATGATCCTTCCCTTTGAATCAGAAAATATATCAGAGAGCTTGTCCATGATGGATGATTCGGACCTGGTGAAACCTAGTTTCTCGGAGTTTGTGCTGTCCGACAACAGCAGCATTACCCCTTTCTCTCCGTAATGGGCAAACCTGTAGAGGTCAGTTACCTCACCGTCAACGGGTGAAAAATCGATCTTGAAGTCGCCTGTATGTATTATGGTTCCGGCAACAGTTTGTATGGCAAGTCCTACACCGCCGATGATCGAATGGTTTACACGGATAAATTCGATAGAGAAGCTGCCGATAGTTTCGGTCTGGCGCGGCTCCACCTCTATAAATTTAGGATCGTACTTAAGAGGCCGCTCCTCCAGCCTGCTCTGGATAAGTCCTATGGTCAGCCTGGTCGCGTATAATGGGGCTTTGACCTCCTGCAGCAGGAAAGAAATCGCGCCTATGTGGTCCTCATGGCCGTGAGTAAGGATTATGCCTTTTACCTTATCCCTGTGCTGTCTGACAAAAGTAAAGTCGGGAATTATGTAATCGATGCCCGGCATCTCATCGCGCGGGAACATTATTCCGCAGTCGACAATAATTATCTCGTCGTTCTGCATGAACAGCGTCATGTTTTTACCTATGGCTCCAAGACCGCCTATGGGAATAATTTTTACCGAGTTATTATCTTTATTAAGATTTTTCATATGCCTGAATGTCCAAAGCCCCCTTCATTTCGTGCTGTTTCGTTAAGCCTGTCGGTTTCAAGAAATTCTCCCCTGTACACTTTTGCAAAAACAATTTGAGCTATTCTCATGCCGTTTTCAACTGTAAATGGCGCGGGTCCCAGGTTTGTCATAATTATTTTAATTTCTCCCCTGTAGTCCGAGTCAATGGTTCCGGGTGTGTTGGGGAGCGTGATGCCGTGTTTAAGCGCAAGGCCGCTGCGCGGCCGTACCTGCGCTTCGTATCCTTCTGGTATTTCAATAAAGACCCCGGTGGGTACAAGCTCTGTTCTGCCAGGCTGTATGGTCAGAGGAGCTTCAAGAAAAGCACACAGGTCGGCGCCTGCAGATCCCCTGGTCTGGTATCCGGGAATTACAGCGCCAGTCTTAAGTTTTATGCTGACATGTATCATAAGTGTTTCCGTATCTGCCGCATAATGCATGCCTGGTAGTTGTCACATTTTCTGCAGTAGTCATCATCAAGACTGAAGTCACTCTCTATACACAGGTCGTCCTGTTTCTCTAAAAATATATCCATTCTTTTTATGTACTGGTATTCATCGTCTGTAATTGATGAGGCGCCGCCTGTTTCAAGTTTCTGGAGTATCCTGAGAAGGATAAGGTCCTGGTCTGATGAATGATCTGTCATGTTCTCTT
>JAAYBQ010000264.1 GCA_012730035.1 Spirochaetota bacterium | reverse complement strand
GGGGAACCATAGTTAAATGTACTTTCTGCAGCCATATATGGAAGCGTGAAAGGGACAAAGCAGCAGCAGAAGGCAGACTGGATATAAATGACACAACATACCAGACAGCATGCCAGAAATCATGCCCCACAGGCGCGATAGTTTTCGGCGACCTTAACGACCCGGAATCTGAAGTATCAAAACTTGCAAAATCAGACAGGGCTGTAAGGCTTACAAACTATATTGACACACTGCCGAAAGAGAAACAGGCGGAATTCCGCAAGAAGAAAGCATATACTGACCCGAAGGTATATTACCTTACAAGCCAGAAGTGGCTTAAAGATATGCTGTTCTTTAAAAAGAACTCCTAACAGGAATCAAGGAGAATTATAAATGGAAATACTGAAAAAGATGTTCAAAGCGATTTATGACGGCATATTCGTCGAAACATCAAAGAATATGCGTATATCACTCTATGTGATGTTTGCCCTTGTGTTTTTCTTTCTGATATTCGCGATCCAGATACTCTTCTGGGGATTGGGATATACAGACATGGACAACAACTTCACATGGGGCGCGTGGATTATAGGTGACCTGGGGCTTGTTGCCCTTGGAGGCGGCGCGTTTACAACAGGTTTCATCCTCTACATATTCAGGGTGGACAGACTGAGACCGATCATCAACTCTACGGTTCTTATCGGATTCATGTGCTACCTGTTCACATTCGTGTTCCTTCTTTTCGACCTCGGCCAGCCTCTGCGCTGCTGGTTCGGTTTTGCATACCCTAACTGGGGCAAAGGAGTTTACCCGGCATCAATGCTCACAGAAGTTTTCTTCTGCTTATCGTTCTATTTTATGGTACTGATAGTTGAGCTTATACCGACAATTCTTGAGCACAAGGTTCTTATCAAAAACAAGGTTGTTGCGGCTATAGCGCACTATATGCACCTTCTTATGTGGACAATGGCAGCGGGCGGAACATTCCTTTCGTTCTTCCACCAGGGTTCTCTGGGTGGCGGTATGTGGGGAGCTCTCTTCGCAAAACCCGTATGGTTCTCACACTCATTCTTCTTTATGGCAATAGTTGCGGCAATGGCAGGCGGAACATCATTCATGACACTCTGCCCCTATATTGCGGGCAAGGTTATGGGTAAGGAAGTTGTTCCAATGGAAACATTCCAGACACTCACAAGAATATCCGGTTTCATATTCATCTTCCTCTTTATATTCAGGATATATGATATCTATGCCGCATCCACAACTTATGCAGCAATGAGCGGAAGGGCATACCTTGATATGTGGGGCGGATACTACGGCATCTGGATGCTGGTTCTTGAGCTGCTTCTGTACATAGGGCCCCTTGTATTCCTTAACATAAAGAAATTCAGGGATCAGGAGAAATTCATGGTAATCGGAGCCGCAAGCGGCGTTGGCGCCATTGTAATAAGCAAACTGAGCGTTCTGCTGCACGGATTCAGCGCGCCCAACTTCCCCTGGAGAGGCTTTACTGCATATACTCCCACAATCCAGGAATGGTCAATAACAATCGGATGCTTCGCGACAATGGTCCTTATATACATGATGTTCGCAAAATGGTTCCCGCTGTTCCCGCACCTTGAACACCACGAGGAGCATGAAGCTCACCATTGATAAAATAAAAAAGGCTGCCCCAAAAGGCAGCCTTTTTTGTGCACACTTTAATTCAGAAAACTTTCAGCTGTTCTGCTGCTCAAATGCCTTTACTGTGTTTGAGAGCAGCATGGCAATAGTCATGGGCCCCACACCTCCGGGTACCGGAGTTATAGCCTTTGCTTTTGGAGCCGCTGAATCAAATTCCACGTCCCCGACGATCTTTGTCTTTGTATTATCAGCGGGATCAGGTATCCTGTTCACTCCTACGTCTATTACAACCGCGCCCTCTTTTACCATACTTCCGGTTACGACATGCGGTTTACCTGCTGCGACAACAAGTATGTCTGCCTGTTTTGTATAAACGGAAATATCAGGTGCTGCAGTATGGCAGATGGTTACAACGCAGTTAGCCCTGTCATTTTTCTGGTACATCATGTTCGCGACCGGCTTGCCCACTATGTTGCTTCGGCCCACGACAACAAGATGTTTGCCCTTAATGTCTCCCGCGTACCTGCATATAAGCTCCTGTATGCCGGCGGGTGTGCACGGCAGCAGGCACTCATCACCGTTAACCATTTTACCGGTATTTACAGGGTGGAAACCGTCGACGTCCTTGTCTGGGTTAATAGCATTTATCACTGCAAGTTCATTTATGTGTTTTGGAAGAGGAAGCTGTACAAGTATGCCGTTCACTTCAGGATTATTGTTAAGCCCTTCAACAAGATCAAGAAGCTCTTTCTCGTTTGTGGATTCGGGCAGGATGTGCTGAAAGGATTTAAGTCCCACCTCATCGCATCCCTTACCCTTCATGCGCACATACACTGCAGATGCCGGATCGTCACCGACCAGGACAACAGCAAGCCCGGGTACACGGTTATATTTTTTCTTGAGCTCCGCGACCCGGGCCTTAAGGGAATCCCTGATCTCCTGGCTTATTTTTTTACCGTCAATTATCTGTGTCATGCATTACCCCCGCTTATTTAAAACCAATGCCCTCATCCCTGCCCTTCTCCCTCTCTGATGAATGGAAGGGAGAAGGGTGAATGAATAGCAGTACAAATTTTCCGTAAAGCCCTCTCCCTCGTCCTTTCCTCAAAAAGGGAGAGGGTGGCCGCCAGGCCGGGTGAGGGCATGTCTCGGTAACTACTGAATAAATTCCTCAACATCGCACACATGAACTTCAGCAGCGATTCCCTTCTTTACGATCATAGCTTCCAGTTTAAGCGGTTCAGCTGCAAGGACTTTTTTCTCATCCCGTGCAAGCGACTTAATGAACGCTTCGACCTTCATTGCCGTGCCCCTGTCACCGCACACCTTCCATAAGGCAGCGACACCAACCGGCCTGAAACCCCTTGTAAACTTTGCGCCACCCTTACCAGACATGTGAGAGGCGAACCTTTTTTTCACATCAACGGTGTAGCCTGTGTACAAACGGCCGCCTTCACAACGCAACATGTATACAAAGTATTCCTTCACCTGCTTTACCGGGACTAAAAGAGCCCGGTGATCTTGCCGTCATCTGTAATGTCAATTATAAGTGCCGCGGGATTTTTAGGCAGCCCTGGCATAATCATAATCTCACCCGTATGAACAACAAGGAACCCGGCGCCGGCAGAGAGTGTGACGTCACCCACTGTAATCTTAAAGCCCGTGGGCCTGTTCATGTGCGTCGGGTCATCGGACAATGAATACTGGGTCTTGGCCATGCATACAGGCAGGTTGCCGTAGCCCTTCTCTGTGAGGTAATCGATCATGCGCAGCGCCTGCTTCGAGTAAAGCACTCCATCGGCTCCGTATATTTCGACAGCAACAGTTGAAATCTTCGCCTTAATAGACATGTCTGTATCATAGAGAAACCTGAAATTCGATTTTTTCTTTTTCTCGATTATGTTTATAACCTTCTGCGCGAGGTCGATACCGCCCTCTCCGCCCTTTTCCCATACTTCAGAAAGAGAGC
The DNA here is from genome assembly GCA_012730035.1 of Spirochaetota bacterium. GTDB lineage: Bacteria > Spirochaetota > UBA4802 > UBA4802 > UBA5550 > JAAYBQ01. The sequence goes on along the minus strand of JAAYBQ010000264.1, from coordinate 6,813 downwards.
ACTCAGCCTTCATTGAAGAGCAGAATTCCATGATTGCATCAAGCTCGTCCTGTGAATCATCGGGGAACCTGTTAAGCGCCACCACAACGGGCAGCCCGAACTTGCGCACGTTTTCAATATGCTTTCTGAGGTTTGCAAGCCCGGACTTTACCGCGCCCACGTTTTCAGTCTTAAGGTACTGCTTTGCCACACCGCCGTGCATCTTGAGGGCCCTGGCTGTCGCCACAAGCACCACGCATTCAGGCTTGATGCCCGCGTACCTGCACTTGATGTCCATAAACTTTTCGGCGCCAAGGTCGGCACCGAAACCCGCCTCTGTTACAACATAGTCCGAAAGGGCCATGGCCATCTTTGTGGCAAGCACCGAGTTACAGCCGTGAGCTATGTTGGCAAAAGGGCCGCCGTGAATTATGGCCGGTGTGTTTTCAAGAGTCTGTACAAGATTGGGCTTGAGCGCGTCCCTGAGCAGCGCGGCCATGGAGCCCTGAACCTTAAGGTCCGCAACGGTAACAGGCTCACCTTTACGGTTCTCGCCGATTACTATATGGCCAAGCCTTTTCTTTAAATCAGCAATGCTCTCGGCAAGGCAGAGTATGGCCATAACCTCGGAGGCAACGGTTATCATGAATCCCCCTTCACGGGGCACGCCATGGGCGTGGCCGCCAAGTCCCACCACTATGTTGCGCAGAGCCCTGTCGTTTATGTCCACCACCCTCTTCCAGTATATCTTGGTCGGGTCAATATCCAGCTCGTTACCGTGCTTAAGGTGATTATCGATCATGGCTGATAAAAGGTTGTGCGCAGCACCTATGGCATGAATGTCGCCGGTAAAGTGAAGGTTTATGTCCTCCATGGGTACAACCTGCGAATGGCCTCCGCCCGCGGCACCACCCTTAACGCCGAAACACGGCCCCAGGGATGGCTCCCTGAGCGCTATTGTACAGTGCCTGCCTATACGGTTAAGCGCCTGGGCAAGACCGATTGTAGTGGTTGACTTGCCCTCGCCTGCTGGCGTGGGTGTAATTGCTGTTACAAGTATAACCTTACCCTTAAGCGGGCGGCTCTTGAGCACATCCAGGTTTATCTTGGCCTTGTGTTTGCCGTAGTATTCAATATCGTCCTCGGTAAGCCCCAGCTTGGCCGCGATCTCACGTATGTGGACCATGTTCGCTTCGTGTGCGATCTCAATGTCGCTTTTCATTGCTTTCTGTTTTGGTGCCATGATTTTCCTCCCGTTATAATATACTTATAATTATTTATTTCTGCCACAGAGATACAGAGCTTTTTAATCAGACTTTATGCTTCCGGCCCCCAGCCGATAAACAGTACCTGTTTATTTACTTTTAGCGGCGACCCCCGGCGGGGGCTACTTAAAACTTTATCCAAAAAACCTGAATTTAATTGTTCAACCCTCTTTTCGCCTTTGCGAGAAACTATTTTAATTCTTCCCCGGTTCGCCTCTTACCTTCTGCGTAAGGTCCGTTAAGCTCTAAAACCCCTTCCGATAGGGGGTGGCAGATATTTGTGTATGAACAGTAACTATATCTCTGCCGGGGGCATTAAGTTAAGATTGCATAAAATGTGGGCAGCAGTAAGCCTCCGTGGAAAAGGGGGCTTTTCTATTCCCCTTTTAATATTGTCAGCAGCAAAATGGCCGCAATAATATATGCTGCCATCCCGGTTAAAAAAGTAAACGAAAATCCGTAAGTCACATTTAAGAATAATGCTGTTGTGGCCGCTATTGTTCCGGCAGCCCCGCTTATTGAATACATAAGTGTGGCGTATTCAGCGGATATCTCCTTTTTAATTGTCTCCATAGCCCTTGGGAAAGGCATACCCATCAGCAGTGAAAGAGGCACCATTAGTCCCACGCCAGCCGCCATCCTGACCTCAAATGTTGAAGAGGCAAAATAATCAAACACATAATGAAGAGAGTTGTGATAGAGAAAAATAAGCACCGGGATAAAAAAAACAAGCACCATTATAACCCTGCGGTTCCATCCGGAACAGAGCAGGCTGCCGACACCGCTGAAAAAAAGCAGTGCGCCAAGAGTTATTATAACCGAGTAGATGGGGATCCCGATAAACTGCTGCAGAAACTGCATAAGAACTATTTCGACAAGCATGTAACCGAAACCTGCAGAAATAAAAAACAGCGAGTGGCGCAGCAGTGTAAGCCTGTGCGATGAATACTTCTTTATCACAAGCAGCAGAACCGGTATAAAAATAACCAGTGAAAGCAGGGATACTATGCGAAGTATGCGGGTAACCTCTTTTTTCTCAACGTAAACATTGTAAGGGAATGGCTTATCATCGCGCACCGGGCTTATGTCCATCCTGTAGCAGTAACCGGTATCGTCCAGAATTGTCCGGTACCTTTCGGCATCGGCAGGTTTAATCCCCTTGTTAAGTATATACCTGCCCTGCCTTGAGTTCCACACGTTGCTCACAAAATCAAATCCCTTGTCGATCTTTTCAGGCGGATAAAATGTATAGAGCGATTTGACAAACTCCAGATCATAAACATTGAATATATGGTTTAAAACTTCATTCTCAAAATCATCATACCAGATATAATCGGGGAACTGTACCGGTTCATTTTCAAAAGTTCCGGTAATTATTTTACCAATAGCTCCATGCTGGCGAATTCCGGGAAAGGCATAAACATAATTCCATCCCGTAAGCTGTTTGTGCGTGTCTTTAAAAATAAAATAGTCAAGATAATACTTCATCTGTGCGGTCTCGACAGCGTTAAATGGAGTCCGCTTAATTACAACGGAGTAAACCGTGGGCTTTACAATGTTCCAGTAATCCCACCGGTATACAACAATATGCTTTTCAGGGGACTTTACACCGTTCTCTTTAAGCGCAGTAACTATGGTATTCATAAACTTGAGGAACGCCCATTCAGACCTTGTGCCCCAGGCTATCTCCTCGTAGACCAGAAGCCCCCTGTCGGTCAGACGGTCGAGCATCTCTTTGATCCCTTCAACGGTGTGCAGGTATTCGGGCGCCAGTGTGCACACAGCTCCATGCTCAGCGTGGTTGTTCATGTGCGTGATCATGTCGAATCTTTCATCTGTGCCGCGCAGGTACGCGCGCCCCTCTGTTCTGTATATTGTGGTGTTTTTATAGGCGCGGCTTGCGAGTTCATAAAAATATCCCGACATCATTGTTTCGTGAATTATGGGATTAAATTCGACTCCCTTTATGACAGTTTTACCCGGCAGTTTCTTAAGCGAGTTGACTATTCCGTCCGCGGATGCACCCATTATGAAGACATTTGCGTTGTACAAATAATTGGGGAACCGAATATCCCACGCGTCACCGGGATCGCCAATACCCACCCTGTCATAAAAAGCGCCATTATTGATGTATAAAAAATCAAAATTTGTCTTTGTTATGTATTCCACGCGTCCCATCAGGTTGTCCCTTGAAAAGAGCCATGTGTAGTCCTGCAGTTTTTCAGTATATATTTTGTAGTTCTTTTGAGAGGCATGGAGAGGTTTATAGTTCATTGACAGGTCAAGGACAAAGGGATAGTAACCGGTTTTGTTGATTGCGTAGCGCGCCATCTGCGCCTTGTAAGGGTCATCAGTTTTAAGCACGAATGATTTACCGTCAGGGCCCGGGCCGTAGGCTTCACGCATGATCTTCTGCTCAAGGGGACTGGTAATTTTTGCCATGATACGCGAATTAAAAACATCCGCACTTATTACGCGGGGAACCTCAAGGTTAATCCGCAGAAAAAGAATAATAGCGGTTATAAGAGCTGCAGAGAATAACATCCCTGCAGCTTTTACCACCTTGCTTTTAACCCTGAACATCAGTATAAAGACAAACAGCAGGGGCAGCACTGAGAGAACCAGCAGCGTGTTTTCGGACTTGAAGTGCGAAACTGCAATTATGGGGTAAACCACCCCCAGCGCTGATGCGGTCAGGTCTATAAAATATATTCTGTGTGAATCTGCACGTGAAAAAATTGAAGAGACAATAACAGAACCCGAAAAGAAAGGAACAATAAGCAGGTACGGGAACTGAAAGTTGTCAAGCCGCACAATACTGTAGTATGAAAGGCCTATTGAAAGAAAGAACACGATTGACGAAACCGACAGTACAAACTGCCGGTTAAACCTTAGAAGATAAAATGAAACAAGCCCCCCGAGCGCAATTCCGAACATCGCGATAGATATGACTGTAGTCGCCTGCAGGTAATTGGAAACAATCATGAGCAGGTGAAAAAGCACCGTCTCAAGTGTAATTATTGAAAAAGGGAAAATCAGTACCGCGAAAAAATTGATTACATCATCTGCCCTTAAACGAAATCCATGCATAAAACAGGCAACCTCCAATGAAAAAGTGAAACTACTGCGATCATGTGTATTACCGGTTTAAAAACATACTGGAATATTTATAAAAAAGAGCCTTGCGGTAACCAGGCACTGAATGAATCGCATGCACATGTTAACATGTAATTGACATAAAATGTACGGGATATTAAGTAATGCCATGAGTATCAGTAATTAAGTTTTAAGCAACATTTTTTTGGGATGCTGCCATGCATGCAAGATGCATCACGGCCCCCGGCGAAAGCACTTTAAGTTTTTCCTGGGCAGATTTTCGCCACCCCCGGAGGGGGTTAAACAACATTAAGTATTAAAGCCCCTTCCGGGGGCGGCCGGGAAAAGTATTAAATAACAACAAGTCACCTCGGCCGGGGGCTCAGGTTTGTGGCAAATTTTAAAACATTTACGGAACAATAAATGAAAAAAGAACTTGTTATAAAACTTGCGGAACTTCTTAAAAACAGGAAACTGGAAAAAGAGATCCGTATAATGGAGGTCTGCGGCACCCATACGGCCGAGTTTTTCAAAACCGGTGTAAAAGACCTCTTCCCTGAAAAGCTGGTACTCATAGACGGCCCGGGCTGCCCGGTGTGCGTAACCCCGAACCACTACCTTGACAGGGGAATCGAGATCGCGAAAAAGCATAACACCATTGTCACAACCTTCGGCGACATGATCAAGGTGCCTTCATCGTACAGCTCGTTCGCGAAAGAAAAGGCCGAAGGCATGGACGTGCGCATAGTCTATTCACCCATGGATGCCATAAGGATAGCCGAAGAGAACCCGGAACGCGAAGTAGTTTTTTTCAGTGTAGGATTCGAAACAACAGCCCCCTCAGAGGCACTGGCAATTCTGGCAGCAAAAGAAAAGCACGTTAAGAACTTCTCCATACTGTCGGGGAACAAACTTACCCCCCCTGCAGTTGAAGCTCTCCTTAATGCAGATGAAGTCCATATTGACGGATTTATAGTGCCCGGCCACGTAAGCGCTGTAATAGGACGCGCACCATGGAACTTTATAGCCCAAAAGTTCCGTAAGCCGGGCGTAATCTCGGGCTTTGAGGCGCACGACCTTATAACAGGCGTTATAATGCTTGTTGATATGATCGAAAAGAGCGACATAGCCCTTAAAAACAACTACCCGCTTGTGGTGCGCGAAGAGGGGAACAAAAAAGCAGTTGAGATACTCTACAGTGTTTTTGAACAGTCTGACTCTGAGTGGAGGGGAATCGGTGTAATCCCCGGAAGCGGACTGAAAATTAAGGATGAATATGCATTATACGACGCAGAAAAAAAGTTCCCCGTAACTCCCCCGCCCGTAAAGGAGCACGCCGGGTGCAGGTGCGGAGACCTGCTCAGGGGGCTTATAACCCCGCCGCAATGCCCGCTGTTCGGCAAAGTATGTTCACCTGAAAACGCCATAGGCCCGTGCATGGTTTCCGGCGAAGGACCATGCTCTGCATACTACAAGTACTGGAGAAAATAATGAAAAAGATACTCCCCGGCCATGGAAGCGGCGGCAAACTTATGAATGACATGATATCCGGCCTTATAAAAGAAACCCTGGGCCGCGACACAATACAGATAGATGATTCTGCCATACTGGAAACAGGCGGCGGCAAAATCGCCTTTACCACTGACTCGTACACGGTTACGCCCATATTCTTCCCGGGCGGCGACATAGGAAAGCTCGCGGTGAACGGAACAGTGAATGACCTTGCAGTGATGGGGGCAATTCCAAAATTCATATCCTGCTCACTTATACTTGAAGAGGGCTTTGACTTTGAGTCGCTTGAAAAACTGCTTGTTTCGATGAAACAGGCAGCAGACGAGGCAGGGGTAAAAATTGTAACCGGCGACACAAAGGTTGTCCCAAACGGTAAAGGTGACAAAGTTTACATAAACACGTCGGGTATAGGGATCTTCACGGGAAATGTGCAGAGAAGAAAAATTGAACCCGGCGATAAAATAATAGTAAGCGGAACTACCGGTGACCACGGGATCACCATAATGTCGCTGCGCAATGACCTGAAGTTTTCAAGCAACTTAAAGTCAGACTGCGCGCCGTTAAACGGGATGATTTCACAGGTTACAGCAAAGTACCCGGAGAGCATAAAGTTTATGCGCGACGCCACACGCGGGGGCATAGCATCAGTGCTGAACGAAATCACTGCGGGTACGGCGTTCTCTGCAAAACTGGTGGACGAAAAGATCCCCGTAACTGACGAGGTTAAGGGTATATGCGGAATACTTGGACTGGACCCGGTATATGTTGCAAACGAAGGGAAAGTGATTATCATAGCAAAACCCGGCGACGCACAGGGAATAACTGATACGCTCAGGTTACACCAGTTCGGGAAGAACGCCGCGATCATAGGCGAGATAGACAGCGTGTACCCGGGCAAGATTTATGTTGAAACATTTATTGGGGGCAAGAGGCTGCTGCCTCTGCTGATCGAGGAGCAGCT
>JAAYBQ010000263.1 GCA_012730035.1 Spirochaetota bacterium | reverse complement strand
TCATGGTTGACGCTATCCCTGAAATCTGTGAACGGAAAGCTTCGAAGATATTATGACTTTTAGGTGAATCGGAAAATAGCGTAAGTATTTCAGCCGGATCAATCAGCTGGTCAGCCATGAATTTTTTAAACTGAGTATCGGTATCGTTGGATACCAGTACACCGGGCAGGCTGAAGATCATCCTCAGTGCTCCATAAGCGCCAAACATGCTCCTGTCAACAGCATTATGATAGTATAAATTCATCCTGGTGGAATATCTGTCTTGTTCATCAAGCCCTTTTGTAAGGTGCTTTTGAGCTATTTTCTGGCGCTTAAGATTAAGTGTTGTATAGACAGTAAGGCCTTCATTGTAAACCACATCTTCGCCAAGGCGGGCAATCAGTATCTGCCGCACGTATTCTGTAAAATAAGGGGCATTATCCACTGTTTTGGAAAGGGCTGTTTTAGTCGGAAATTCGGTTCTGAGTGATTCAACAAAACCGGGCCAGAATGCGGCGTAAATATCGCCCGCACGTTCTTTTTGCAGGTACCCGGCATTAACTATTCTTGTGAGCGTGTCCCAGTTTTTTCTGTGTGCTTCACGCGGGTAAATAATAGGCGAATAGCCCGCTGGTTTTGATGGAAGAGCGGAGAGCACGGAGCCCTCAATCAGAGAAAGATGGCTCACATCCTTGTTAAAGTAGAATTGCGAAGCGGTTGCAATACCGTAACAGCCGTGCCCAAGGTATATCTGGTTAAAATACATCTCCAGGATTTCCTCTTTGGAAAACTTCTTTTCTATCTGGAGGGCCAGGACCGCCTCTAAAGCCTTTCGGGCGAATGTGCGTTCACTTTCTGTAAAGAGCTGTTTGGCAAGCTGCTGGGTGATTGTCGATCCTCCCTGAACAATCTGAAAATCAAGGGACATAACCGAAGCTATAATATTCTTGATCATTGCTCTGAAAATTGCCAGCGGGTTTATGCCGAAATGTTCAAAGAACTCTTTGTCCTCTGTTGCAGTAAAAGTGTTAATAAGTGTCTGTGGAAGGTCGTTATATGAGACAAGTTCTCTCTTTTCCTGGAATAATTCTGCAATAAGTTCGCCATTTACGTCAAAGAGTCTTGTTGGAATACTGGGCTGAAATTTTTTTAGATTCTGAATTCCGGAAAAATTCTGAATTTCTGCAGTAATATACCCGAAGATGATTCCGCCGGTAATTGAAAAAAAAGCTGCCAGTATTAGCGCTATTTTTTCAATTCTTTGCATTTTTTTATGAAATGTTTTATTCATTCGTTATTCCGGCTTTTTTTTCACCGCTAGGGTAAAAAAATGACCCTATTAATCAACCATTATTTTTATTGAAGTTTTCATACAGATATTTAACCAGTAAATAGAGCACATAAATAATTGCCACCCACATGAGTATCTTCATGAGTAGAATTATAATAAAACCCATAAGGCTGAGCAGCATGGGGAGAATGAATTTGAATGCAATAATAACAAGAATTATTATGCCGATGTAGACAAGTACAGTTTTTATTATGTCGTTATCCATTTACACTCCGGAAAATCTTTCAGAATGATGATTACCATTATTCTTGCGTTAGATAATGAAAAAGAAAATTATCTTTTTTTCAACAACAAATTACCGCCTTTTATAAAAAGCATATTTTTTGTTAAAACACACGTTATAAAACAAGTCCCGGAAAGTGAATCCTTAACCTGTCTGGTGCTGCGTGGCCGTATATGAGACATAAATAATCCTTTTTATCATCGTATATTCAATTAATTCGATAAAAAATAAAAAAAAAGTTGTCGGGAAAGAAAGGATAATTTAAAATAAATTAAATAAGTTATATTATTTTAAGTACGGATACTTAAAAATCGCAATTCTATCAGGAGCTACATTATGAAGAGATACACAGGGTTGTTTTTAGCGCTTGTTTCTTTCGTTATTTTCCTCAGTGTTTCATCGTTTTCACAGGAAGTAACAGAACTTAAAACAGATGGCAGTGATAATATGAATGAAAACTTCAACCAGGCTGAAAAACCTGATGATTCATATCTTGCCAAGTTTCACGCGCAGGTTGTTGTAGATAAACTTATAAAAAGAAATCTTGAACAGATATACATGCTCAATGTCATAGTAACTAACTATTCCAAGCATAACTGGAAAGGGGATTATGACAATATTTACGCAGAATATAAAAGAGCCATAGAGCTTTATTACAAAAGGGATATGATATTTTCAAGAGTATGGCTCGAAAGAAACCAGAAATCAATTTCAGACCTTATGAAAAAGATGGCCGAGCAGTATAATAAAGATACTCAGCTCATACTTGACGAATGTCACAAGCAGATAATATCTCTGCATCTTGACCAGAAAACACGTTCTGATCCAAATAAATTCAGGCAGCTTATTGATAACCAGATGAGGCTTAGAATCGCGTACGGACAGATGGATGATGCTGAAGATGAATATACTGCAAGGAATTATGAATCTTCTCTTTACCATTACAGGGTTGCAAAGACTTATGGAATAAGAATTCTTGAAACTGTAGCTTATGATGAGGGCGGAAAAACAAGGGCTGACGGAACACAGGTTCCTGATGTTAAAACAATAAAAGAGACATACAAAATAGACAAGGCTGACAACAGGAACAGAATATTCCAGGATGTTCAACAGAAAAGCGCAAATCAGTAAGTTTATAAGTATTCTGGTCTGTAAAAGAGGGGGAAACCCCTCTTTTTTGTTTTGATCAACACCGTTACAGGTATTGTGACTTTTGTTATCTTAAAAAGAAGGGATTTATGGAT
>JAAYBQ010000262.1 GCA_012730035.1 Spirochaetota bacterium | reverse complement strand
GCAGACTTGAAATTGACATCATGTTATTTTTTATACGGTGATGCACTTCCTTGAGCAGAAGTTTTTTTTCGTCGAGCAACTTCTTTATTTCGTTTTCAGATTGTATCCGTTCTGTTATATCAAATCCGAAAATTGCGAGATAGATAACATCATTATTCTCGTCGAGTACAGGGCGTATACTGTTCTGTATAGATCGTCCCGCTCTTTCATCAACAAATTCAACGGCCTGCTTTGATTCCATGCAGTGTGCCGCCATCTCGCGTCTTGATTCCCTGACTTCCTGAGGAGTTACGTCATAGGCATTCATTCCGGGCAGGTATTCGTAGGGCGTGTTTAGGCGTTCAGCCATTGTTCTGTTGGCATAGACAATGGTGCCGTCAGGTTTCATCAGGAAAGCGGATTCATCAATTGAGTCCAGCATTGATGACATGGATCTGTGCTGTATGGAAATAATTTTTTCACTGATTTCAACCCGTCTCCTGGAGCTGAAGTCCCTTAAGTTAATTTTTTCCTGATAGACTGAAAATATACAGACAATAAAGGCGATAAGCAGGGGATTGCTCAGCACCGAATATCCGGACAGGGGTCCATTACATATAAAAACAAGTGTGACCATTAGAACCGACAGAGGAAGAAATATAATTGCGAAAAGAAATCTGCGGGCCCCTGCAGCAAAGACGAACACGGCAAAAATAACTGCCACAAGCCCCATAGATGCAGGGTAAATGTTGCTGTCGCTGCAGTTGCCGTTTATAAAAAGTGTGCCAATAATCCCGCACATCATTGTCATAATTCCTGTAAGTGATACTGCGTACGCCGGAATAATCAGCGCGGTGTATTTTTTAAAGAGAGTAAATGAAAGTATAAGAAATAGTGCAGGTGGAATCATGCCGGTAATACGCCATGGCAGAAATTCGCGGAAACCGAGAATATAAATGTCCTGAACAATAAAAATTGTTATTCCGATTATGGCAATAAACGAAGCGAGTCTTCCCGTCTGGAGAGTCTTTCTCTTTTCGTTTTCTGCATACTGAATTAATATCTCTTCAGTATGGTGTAATTCCTGTAACCTGTTGTTATCCATAAACCTGCAACATGTTGTGATAAATGCCCAATAGACTAACTGACTGTTTATTTATAATACGGAGCCAGCATACATTGTATGATACATAAATGCGAAAAGATAATCCACTTAATCTGATAATGTGACTTAAAATTTTCCGGGAAATTTCCGCAAGCAGGACAAATGTTTTGTGAGCCTATTAATTGCCTTTGATATAGGTTCCGTTAATTTCAATCACAAGTCCCTGCTCGATTAGAAGTTGGAGGTTTTCAAATATCATGTGCTCTTCGAAGTAGTTCTGCAGTCTGAGGTCCATGAAGCGGTTGTTGTAAAAGGGGGACAGGGCAGTCAGTTCCGCCAGAGTTTTCCCTTTTTCGATAGCAGCCAGAACTTTAATTCTTTGCAGCTCGAATGCCTCAAGGTATGATTTGAATAGTGCAGTAGCGTCACCTTCGTGAGGCGGTTTGTGTGAAGTACATACACGCCTGTATGGCAGAGCCATTACTTTACGGATGCTCTCGATGAAGGGCCTGATCCTGCCCTCGGGATTGCCGTACCATGGCCCGAATCCGGTGAAGTCGATATCAGTGGAGAGCAGGGTGCCGCTGTTATGCTCAAAGAAACAGTAGTGGTCGTCAAGGTGCCCTGGCGAGTGTATTGCCTCGATGTGCGAAGTTCCGTTGTCGATTATATCGCCGTCATGGTACCTTGCGTCAGGTTCCCTCAGCGCCCTGAGCCCGGTCAGCTTTCCGATCACATCGATCCAGTGACGCCCCTTTTCCGGAGTTCCCACATACCTGGTTCCGAGGTCATCCAGGTTAAACACCGAGTCAGGGCTTTCGGCTGGAAGAATTAATTTTCTGTGTGATAAAAGGTGCCAGCGTTTTATGTGGTCCGGATGAGTGTGGGATATTACAAGAGTATCAATGCCGATTTTTTGGTCTATTTCAATTATCTGGTCATCTGCAAGCCCTGCGTCTATAAGAATGTTCTCGTCGCCGGTAAAAAGAAAGCTGTTACAGTATGGGAATCTGCCTTTTTCAGGTGCCGCTGCAAGATAAATATTTTCGCAGATTTTATGCAGGTGCATGTTGTCCGGTTTCATGGATCAGAAAATATTAAACAGGATTAATACTGCAAGGAAAATATGTGATTAAGGGCAGATGTGGAATGGGGGAACTGTAAGCTCTGACCCCGGGTCTTGCGGCTAAAAAAAATATGTTCTGTCCTCGAATATTAAAATAACTTGACCCGGTAAAAAGCCCGTTTATAACCAATAATATGAAAGTACTGGAACTGTTCAAAAAAATTTTAGGCCTGAAGCAGCCGGTACCTGATCGGCCAGCTCCCGACAAACTGCTTATGGAGATTATAAAGGATGCTCTGACCCTGAACATCGAGTCTGCCACAGGGATGAACATCGAAATATTGGTGACCGGAATAAAGCCTGAAATGTTTGAAAAATACCTGGCCGGGATCACAGCAGCGTACATTGCTTCGAGCTATGGTTGCGATGAAGTTCCATGTTCGCAGTTTTTTATGCCCTTTGACTCTGCGCATTTGTTACTTGAAAAAATGAGGCAGGAACACCGCGATGTTCCACCGGATGACGATGAGGCTCTGTCCCTGTTGATGGACCGGGTTGAAGGTAATCTCTTTTATATGTTTCTTCCGGGTCAGAGCGCTGATGGCAGGCCTTTGCGCTTAAAATGTCAATACCATGAAGCCGATTTGCAGGCTGTAATGTGGGGTATCTCTGACTGCCTGATTTTTCAGTTAGAGGGTGGAATTTTTACGGCCTGGATGGTTGTTCCGGTTGGTTTATGGGACAAACTTGGCGATGCGATTGTGGATAAAGATTACCAGTGGAGGCTGCGCAGTATAGCTGTAACTGAATATGCCGGCACAGAATCCTCTCCGGATAATGAAATTGCAACGATCTGTATAACAAGGCCCGAAGAGTTTCTGCTGGGCCGATTCTTTTTGCCGGGATTTCTTAAGCTCGATGAGATTGTTCTCAGTTCAGCATTTAAAAAAATTTCTGCGGGGACTGATTTTCCTCTAGCCGGCAGTTTCAGAGTCTCACTGGATATAAAAGTCGGCGGGGCCATTTATACTTTGTGGTACTTCTTCGCTGGTTGCACTATCGATACATTTAATGAACTGGCCGGATCATTCGACAGCCTGTTCAAACCGGTACTGAGGGATATTGTTGCAAACATCAGGTCGGCCTGTCCGGCAATTAGTATTGCAGGGATAAGGTATAACATATCACCTGTCGGGGAACCGGTTCGCGATTCAGTTATTCTGCACGCTGAACTGAATATAAATTTTAATCCTCTTAGCACATTAGTGGCTGTACCGTCCGCATTCATAAATCTGATCGCTTTAAATACTCTTGGCCATGAGGAAATACAGCTGCTTCGTTCTACACCGCATAACAGGATGTTGAGTATTATTTCGGTGAACAGGGCTCTCTTCTCGAAGGGGATCAGCAGTTTTCTTAACAGTTATCGGGGTGACGATAAAAATCTGCCGGAACTACTTTCGTGTATGCCATTCTATCAATTCATGGAATTGATCAGCGATTCCGACCTGAAAATAGTAGCCCAGAATTTTATACTCTCTGCATTTTCCTCTTCGTATATGCAGCTTTTCAGAATTGGAGTGACAGATGATTCAGGCAGCGATGGTGTTGTACGCAGGCTCTATACTGTGAATTCTGACTGGCAGCGGATCAACAGGTTTCTGCCCCGGGTAATCGTTGAAGAAGCGCTTACCACTGTTCACTGGACCGGTGCAGAGAGGTTTGACGAGCTAAACAGGAAGACAATGACAGATCTGTATTCGGCCTCTGATTCCGGAAGGCTGCTGCTTTCAGCCCGGGCTAAATTTATACTCAGGAACCAGTTTTATGACGCCATGCAGGACGGGTGCAGCGTGGATCTTGAATTACTCAGATCGGCAGGTGAACCGTTCGAATCATTTGAAAAAATGCCGTATAACATAAGGCAGCTTTCTATTGCGGGTGTAAATGACCGGGATCTAAGTCTTCTTATACTCTGGGCGGAGGAGAAGAGGGAGGCTCTGACCCCGCTTTTAAGCAGGTCACGCAGACGCAGGATTATGGAGGATGTTGACCTCCTGAGAAAGCAGCAGGTAAAGGGAATGATTACTCCCTGCGAATTCCTGCGGGCAATACGGGCGGTACAGGAATCGCTTGAAAAAGAGAGGGGCAGAGGTCTTACAGGTTCACCGCACCTTTCAGTAAAACCTCATCTCCCGGCCGTCCAGAAAAAGCCGTGAAATTGCGCTTTTCCCGTCCGGCATAACCGAAACTTCGACATGGACATTGTCCAGGTTTCTTTCAATATTTATGCCTTCGTGCTGTGGAACAAAGTAATCCTCGACGCCGAATTTTATATTGTAGTAACGGTCTATCCGTCCGCGGATAACTGTTTTATACATGCTCCTTAGCCAGTTGATGTCGCGCGATGCCGCTGCCGCTCTCCAGTATTTTGACGATTCAGGTTTTTCAAGTGCAATATAGATTGTTTCGTTAACTCGAAAAGACTGCTTCTCTCCGGGTTTTACAGTTATTGTATCAAGGTCTGTCCGGGTAATTTCGTAGTTAAGAATCACGTAATCACCGCTGAAAAGGCTGCGTGGATCTATCGGCTCGCATTTAAGCATAACCTTTTTGCCGGCAGCAAGTATGTATTCCTGGTTCACAGCCATGAAGACAAGTACCGCAACCTGGATTAAAACAATAATCGGCATCATAATTTTCCGGTAATTATTCATGGCCACCCTCCGCTGAATCGAAAGCGCTTATTATCTGGCGTCTTTTTTTCTCAAGGATATATCCTCCTGCAAGACCTGTAACGCCTGTTATAATAAAAAGCAGAGATCCTGAGAGCATATCCCAGAACAGGTCAAAGTACCGTGTCCCTATGTGAAGTATGAAAGCGCAAACCGCAATGTTAAGCAGCATTCTTGATTGTATAATCGTGCTGTAATAGATTGCGGTGCCAGTGGCAATGAGCAGAAGCAGGTTAAATACAACTGAATAGAATATCCACGACATCCCTTCACCGGCCATGAAGAGCGTCAGCCCTGAAGCTACAAATAGTATCATGGAAAGATAAATAATCGTTTGTTTCTCCTTAAGCCGGGACAATAGTGCCATGTATAGAATGACAGCCAGTGTTATGAATAGAAATATCATGACGATCACAACAGTATCCGCCTTAAATATTGATATCTGGTTTTCTATTCTGAACGATGCAATATAGATCGTCAGCCAGATTGCTATTGAGGTGATATTGTCGAGAATTAATGATGGATAGGAAGCCCCCCCTGAAAGGTTTTTTACCAGCCTGTTTATAAGGAAACAGACAGTGGCAAATATAATGAATCCCACAAGGTATGCAATCATGTATTTGTCATCGGTAAATGCGCTGGCGGTCAGCCCGATCCACTTTACAATAAAAATGCTTATTGTGAATATAAAGGCCATCGCTTTCTCTACGTTCCAGTCTCCCGGAAGAGTATAGGCTGATGAAAGAGACGATGCAATAAGAATTACTATGGCTGCGTGTGTCGAGACCATGCGGCCTGTAGTGTTGTCATAAGGCACTATGAAGAGTATGACGGCAGTGGCTATAAATGGTATGAATATCAGGGGATTTTCACCTTTTCTCCTTAAAGAAAGGCATCCTGCGGCAGAGATAAGTATAAATAGCGCAAACTGTGTTGACTGGACCCGTGTGCCTTCAGGAAAGCTTAAAAGCGCGGTGGAATCAGCTGCCTCAAATGGCCATGAGAGTGACAGTAACGGAATCAGGAAGACAATCCATCCCGTAAGAGAGATGATGTTTGCTGAATAGTTCATTGTTCTGTCGGACCGCATCAGTCTGCCGGCAATCATAAGCATTGGCCCCAGGCCGTAGAGCATGTACATGAATGCCTTCTCTGTTAAACCGTTAGCGTTCACTGCCGGGCTGATCAAGTGAATATTAATCTGGAAGTAGTATATAAGAATCAGAGTAGCGGTAAGTGCAAGTCCAATCCTGTCCCTGTGCCTGTAGAATAAGACGCCGCAAATAAGCAGAGGAATAATAAAAAAGTAAGCCGGGTTACCGTATTCAATAACCTCCCAGTAGTCCCATATTATAAAGAGGGCAAGCGACATGTAGTACCCCCATTTTTCATCCATAACTGCAGAGAGCAGGAGCGTGCCGATGGCCCATACAAGCAGGCCGTTCGTGGGGTGGGAACTTATGTGGTATATCTGTGCCACCAGCATTATGCCGATTCCGAATGTGACCATACCAAGCATCAGAATCAATCTTCCTGCAAAGATCTCTTTTTTTACAAAAAGAAGGAACCATGATGCGCCGTAACATGAAATGATAAGAAGAAAGACCTGGGTCATCTTCAGGCCGGGAGGCATTTTGCGCCAGTTGGATGCATAGAATATAAAAAGACCCACGGCAATGCAGATAACTGCAAGCACGAGGATCACCCTTGCCAGGTTGATGCGGCTTTCACGCCTGACGGCTGTAATACCTTTTGCAGGAACTGTGATTGCCTGCTGTGGAACCTTGTAGAGTTTTAGAATCTGTTCTCTCTGTTCAGGTGTAATGATTCCTTTTACTATCCATATGTTTACTTCGTTTGCGAGCCATTGCAGCATTTCCCTGATTTCAGCCATCGGATTCTCCTCCTGTCATATATAATAAGTGGTAAAGAGGATATCCGGCAAGAAAAAAAGGGGTCAGAGCCCCCCCCGTGAGTACCGGAAGCAGCTTTAGGGGTCAGAGCCCCGTATTAAAATGATACAACGCGCGAATAATGTCATTTTAAGTGATTTAATAAGTTCTTTTCTGGAAAAATTCTTTCACCTGCAATACTTTACTAACAGGAGGAGGGCTTATGAAAACAGCTGATCTTCTGAAACGTGAACATGATGCTATTCTTGATTTTCTTGATGTGCTTGAGTCAATCAGCAGGCACATGGATTCGGGCGGGGATGTTCCGGGCGAGGACCTGTCGATAATACTCGATTTCATTGTTTCATTTATCTCCGGGTACCATCATGTGAGAGAGGAGAGTATTGTTTTTCCTTCAGCGGAAAATGCGGGTGTGCTTAAGCATAACGGTCCAATAGGTGTACTCCTGTCTCGCCATCATACGCTCCAGGGTTATGTGCGGCTTATGGAGGATGCACTGATGCATGAACCATTTCACAGGGAGAAATTCATAAAGGCAGCAGAAGACTATACGCTCAAAGCGCGTTCCCACATAGCTGAAGAGATCGATGAATTTTTCCCTCTTGCGGATAAAAAAATGCTCCCTGCGGCGATTGAAAAGCTGGCCATGGAACTTGAGCAGTTCGATATTACCGTTTACGGTGTGAGCAGGCTGGATGAACTCTATAATATACCGGTATTGTTAAAAGGAGCATACAGTTAGCTTCGATCAGATTTGCGACTGCTGACGTTGTGGTTATGATGCCTTAACTAATAACATTATTCTTTATACAATTTCGTAGCTAATTTTTTAACCATTACATAGCATAAGATGTTATAATCTGCCCGCAGTGGAAGGCGTCGTATAGGTTGAAAATATTATTATTACAATAAAAAGTAATTCCCGTTACATTTTTGTAATATTTGATGCTGTTTGTTTCAAATTTGTATTTTTTTATATCCGCATTTTTGCGTATAACTCTTGTTATGTCTTAGCTGTGGGGCGATATTCTGCAGATTTTATTCCCTCTGAACGCATTTTGTTAAATCCATGTTAACTAACAGTGTAATTATACCGGTGCGGGCATTTCGGCACGATTGATGCATTAATAGTATTCATAAGAAATTTTATTTTTCACGGAGGGCTTATGAAAAAGCTGATAAGTAATATTCTGCCGTTTATGTTCCTTGCAGCAGCGACCGCGGTATACGCGGCAGATGGTTCAGGGGATGTTGTAACACAGGTCGCGTTTGAAGAGTTTAAAAAAAGTATGGTTGTGGGAATTGATACAGTGTGGGTCCTGTTTACCGCTTTCCTTGTTTTCTTTATGAACATGGGATTCGCGATGGTTGAATCAGGACTTTGTCGTGCCAAGAATACTGTGAACATACTGACTAAAAACTTTATAGTATTTGCCATAGCATCGATCTCATTCTGGATGATCGGCTGGGGACTTATGTTCGGAAATGGCAACTGGTTCATGGGGCTTGAGGGGATTCTCTTCGCTTCCGGTGCTGATAACAGTCCGGCAACCGGAGATGCATACAGGGGCGCATACACCGCCATAAGCTGGGCAGGCGTTCCACTGTGGGCAAAATTTTTCTTCCAGCTTGTTTTTGCCGGGACAGCAGCAACTATTGTTTCAGGCGCAGTTGCCGAGCGAATAAGGTTTAAATCATTCATATTCTTTTCGTTTATTCTTGTGGGGATAATGTACCCCCTGACAGGGCACTGGATCTGGGGAGGCGGCTGGCTGCAGAGTCTGGGAATGTGGGACTTTGCCGGTTCAACAGTTGTACACTCCGTGGGCGGATGGTCCGCTCTTGCAGGTGTAATACTTCTGGGTTCGCGACTTGGTAAATACCGTGCCGACGGTTCTGTTAATCCAATATTCGGGCACAACATGTCACTGGTTACAATGGGCGGACTTGTGCTCTGGTTTGGCTGGTTCGGGTTTAATCCGGGTTCAACAATGTCTGTCGGTGATGGCAGCGCCATAGCGCACATTGCCGTTACTACCAACACTGCGGCAGCAATGGCCATACTCGGTTCGACAGTAACTTCATGGATCATCCAGAAAAAGCCTGATCTTTCAATGATCATAAACGGCGCGCTTGCGGGACTTGTTGCAATAACTGCTCCGTGCGCTTTTGTCAGTGTACCATCTTCGGCCATAATTGGTCTCATAGCCGGTGTACTTGTTGTATTCGCGGTTTTAATGTTTGATAAACTTAAACTTGATGACCCGGTCGGTGCGCTTTCTGTTCACCTTGTTAACGGTGTGTTCGGTACGCTCGCTGTGGGCCTTTTTGCACAGGATAAAATTACCGGTGCAGCAACCGGTAACGGACTCTTTTTCGGCGGCGGATTTAAGCTCCTTGCAGTACAGGCTACCGGTGTGGTTGCTGTGGGTGCATTCACATTCACTGTGGCATTTGCAGTATGGTATGTAATAAAACTTGTAATGGGCATTAAGGTTTCCCGTGAAGAGGAGATTCAGGGACTTGATATAGGTGAACATGGAATGAAGGCATATCCTGATTTCCAGGGGTTCATTACAAAATAGTTCATTGAATATGGAATTAAGTTTTATAAAAATTTAAGGAGAAATCGGTATGAAACTGATTATAGCAATAGTTCAGCCTGAAAAACTGACAGATGTCAAGCAGGCACTTACTGAGGCAAAGGTCGGCAAAATGACTGTATCAAACGTTATAGGCTGCGGCGCCCAGGGCGGCTACCATGAAAGTTACCGCGGTGCGGAAACTGATATTAACCTGCTTGATAAAGTGAGATTTGAAATCGCAGTGAACGATAGCTTTGTAAAGCCCGCAGTTGAAGCGATAATCAAGGGAGCAAGGTCTGGAAAGATCGGTGACGGCAAAATCTTTGTAGTACCTCTTGAAGAGTGCATTCGCGTACGCACAGGGGAAAATGGCGAAGAAGCCATCGGCTGATAAAGTACTCCGGATCCCCTCCGCCTCTACGGGCGGAGGGGATTATTTTTCCTTCCGGTAAATTTTAATTTTCATCATCTGTTCAGATATAATGTTTTTAAATGAAAATGTAACCGCATCTTAACATTTACCCGTAAAAAAATCTTTTATTCTGCAGCGCCCGGTATTTACCTGTCATTATTATATATTCAGGCGGCAGTATGAAAAGAATAAATATAATTCAGCACGTACCATACGAAACTCCCGGCTGCATTGAACACTGGGCTGAAAAAAAATCGTACCAAATTGTACTCACTAAACTATATGCAGGGGACCGGCTTCCGGCAATTGCCGGTATTGACTGGCTGATCATAATGGGCGGGCCCATGAGCGTGCATGACACTGAATATTTACCCTGGCTTGCCGGTGAAAAACAATATATAAAAGATGCAGTCAGTGCCGGTAAAATTGTTCTGGGTATATGCCTGGGAGCGCAACTTATTGCTGAAGCTTTGGGTGCCTGTGTTAAAAAAAATCGTTTCAGGGAGATCGGGTGGTACCCCGTATCGCGCGTGTCGGACAGCAGCGCTCTGGCGATTACAGACCGGTTTAATAAAGCTGAAACGG
>JAAYBQ010000261.1 GCA_012730035.1 Spirochaetota bacterium | reverse complement strand
GGACATCTGGAAGGGCATAGACAATATTCCGGATTCGGAACTCTGGAGGTGCAGGGAAAGATTAAGGGAGCGCCTCGTAAGTTTTGCACGAAAACGTCTGCATAACCAGCTGCTTGCAAGGGGTGTTCCAAGAAAACATGCTGCTGTTGCAAGCTCGGTGCTTGACCCCGAGGCATTAACCATAGGATTTGCGCGAAGGTTTGCTACATATAAAAGGGCCACTCTGCTATTCACCGATATTGAAAGGTTAAACAGAATACTTTTTGATTCAAAGAGGCCGGTGCAGATAGTGTTTTCCGGCAAGGCCCATCCCAGGGATAATCTCGGCAAGGAGTTTATTAAGGAAATCATTCACATTTCGCGCGATGAAAGAATGAGAAAAAAAATTGTCTTTCTTGAGGATTACGAGATAAATGTTGCGCGCTACCTTGTGCAGGGTGTTGATGTCTGGCTTAACAATCCAATAAGGCCAAAGGAAGCTTCGGGCACAAGCGGCATGAAGGTTGTTTCAAACGGTGGAATTAATATAAGCGTGCTCGACGGATGGTGGGATGAAGCATACAATTCTAACAACGGCTGGGCCATAGGTAACGGCGAGGTGTACGACGATACAGCCTACCAGAATGAGGTTGAAAGTCTTTCAATTTATAACCTGATAGAAGAAGAGATAATTCCACAGTTTTACACGCGTGGTGATGACGGTGTTCCTTCGACATGGCTGAACAGGATCCGTGAATCGATGAAGTCCATTATGCCTGAATTTAACACGAACAGAATGGTAAAGGATTACACCGAAAAATATTACCTGAGGGCACACCACAATTACCGGGAGTATATGAAGGATGGATTTAAAGTTTCAAGGGAACTTGCAAGGTGGGGCGAAAGGATAAGGCAGCTCTGGAGCGATGCGCGCGTGCTTGACATGAACATTGAAGAGGGTGGAGACATAACGGTGAATTCTACTCTCAGGGCAAGTGCAAGGATACACCTTGGGCGCATAGACCCTTCTGATGTTCTTGTTGAGCTCTATTTCGGTTCGCTGGACCAGTACGGTGAGATTGTTGACGGTGTCGGATCGCCAATGGAGTGTAAAGGTGATGAAGGGCATGGAGTATACAGGTTCTCCGGGCAGATGCTCTGCCTTAAGTCAGGACGGTTCGGGTACAGCGTCAGGATTCTTCCTTATAATAAAAATCTGCCGCGAAAATTTGATCCGGAACTTCCGTTTACCTGGGCATGACTACCCGTCCGCTTTCATTGCTTTTGTGGTGAAGGCGGACTGATCTGTTTATTAAATTAATTTCAGGGGAGCAATTTTTTTAGCAATACTGTTTTAATCTATTTGACTTATTTCCGGCAATGGACTAATTAGTCTGAGACTTGCCTGTGCTGTACGGCAGTTTGCTGCTGTTTCTTCATCAACGTTAATAAAACTTTTTATTAGATTAATTAAAATAATGACATTGTACATCCCTGGTGTACAATACTGCAATTTATTCAGGTTATAATTATGCGCGAATCAGCGATTATTAAAGAACGGGACCAGTACAAAAAACAGATGGAGAGGATCAGGGAATCCCTCATCAAAAAAAATATTGAAGAGACCAACAGCGAAGAGATCGAGTTTCTGCTGAAAAGACTTTAAACCACGGTTTTTATTTTACAAAGAATTTTTCCAGAGCTGAACAGACTGCCTGTAATAATCAAACGGCGGCGGACTGATTTCGAGGTTTTTTGTCATAATTTTTCTTGCCCATCGACGTTCTGTCAGTTCACATATGTCCTTAATATTTCTTCCAGTACATTCGGCAGTTTTAATGCCAAGATGCCGGCATTCTTCTGCATTAAGATGTTTTGCATAACCGTTGAATATTGATGCCCGCTCACTTTCATCGGGATAGGGAAATTTTATTATCTGGTCAAAACGGGAAAGAAGTGCGCTGTCAAGATCGTTCATCCTGTTGGTTGCGCCTATTGTGATTGTTTTTTCGGCACAGTCGATCCCGTCAAGTTTTCTCAACAGTACTGAGAGAATTCTTCTTGTGGCTTCAAACATGTTCTGGTCGCGGGAACCTGCCAGTGAATCAATTTCATCAAGGAATATTACTGCACCACCCATCTCTTCACAAAGATCAAAAATATCGGCAAGGTTCTTCGATGACTGGCCATACCATTTTGACATAATTGATTCAACTGGTACATAAACAAGGGGCAGGCTGCTGTCGCCGGCAATTATTCGTGCGGCTGTAGTCTTGCCTACTCCTGGAGGGCCTTCAAATAGTATGGCCTTTGGCCTGTTCGATTCGACTGTTTTTCTCGTGAGGCTGGCTATTGTATCGTATACTTCGGGATTCTTGAGAGGGAGTATAACAGATTCCCTGATCTTGCGCTTGGTATCACTATATCCTGCTATATAGTCCCAGTCGGGAACTGTGCTTCCCTGTATAACTGATGCACCGAGCTCTTTAAGCTTTTCCACAGGGTTATATGTTGATTCGTAGTTAAGTTTTTTTATGACTTCGATTACGGCGTTAATCTCTTCCTGTCCCAGATTCCCTTTTTTAGTTATTTCAGCGCGGGAACTGACAATGCTGAAAAAATCGAGTTTAAAATTGTCGGTTACAGCGGCTGTGTTAAATATATTGCTGTTAAGAGACTGAAAACTGTAATGGCCCGGTTCAAATGATACTATGCGTATATTTTCGATATGGCTTTTAAGTATTAAAAGAGTGTCAAAAAGCATGGAATCTGTAAGTGCCGGCATAAGAAAACCTATGCGGGTGCGTTCCTTCTGAAAGTCTATGGTAAGAGAAATATCACGGTCAGCCTTTAAAACGAGTCCGGCAATTGAAGTTTCAATCTGCTCCTTCATGCGGTCGTATTCAATAAGCCTGTCAGTTGTCTTAATTGCATCCATCTTTTGCCGCCTCAGGGAATAAATTTAATTTTAAAATAACGTCTGGACCTTTCTATCATTTTTGTAAAATCATCATTCCATTCAATCATTGATATAACAATATATATGGTGTCATGTTTTAATTTCGATATCTCTTTTTTTTCAGCTTTACCCTGCAGTTCAATGAAAGATGAAATCGTGCGCCT
The DNA here is from genome assembly GCA_012730035.1 of Spirochaetota bacterium. Lineage (GTDB taxonomy): Bacteria > Spirochaetota > UBA4802 > UBA4802 > UBA5550 > JAAYBQ01. The sequence continues at coordinate 863 of JAAYBQ010000261.1, read as the reverse complement.
GCACTTAAAGCCGGTTTCATCTTTTGTTACCGAATCGAACCTGCTGTCAGTCTCATCGGCATAGTACCAGTAGTTGGGGGAATCATTGGAAATGAACATCTGGTATTCCGGGTTAAAGGGTTCCTCTGCAATTCCGGTGTTGCTGAAACCCGGTATGTTTTCTACAGGCGTACCGCTTGCCGCACTTTCATATGACGCTGGCTCAAACGATGCATTAAGTAGAATTCCGTCGGGCTGCCTGAAGCTGAAGACAAAACGGAACTGTTTTCTGTTGATCATGGCGGTGTCATCAATTATATTAATTATTCTACCGTCCTGTTCAAGATAGAGGTCAATGAAGTCCTGTTGCAAGGATTTTTTCTGCCCGCCGCCGCACGACAAGACAACAGCTCCGGTAAGAATTGCAGCGGTTATATTTTTAATCATGTTTTTTAATGCCGTCACGTCTGACCTCAGTATCTTTTTGTTTTTTTTATTATGGCACTTAATCCTTTTTTGATGATAAGATATGCCGACATGAATATTAATACTCCGACAAAACCGTAGAGTATGGCATCGGTGCTGAATGTAATGCCTGGCACAAAGTTTTTCATTGTTCCCCTGTATATGTCCATGTCGAGATTCCTGAAAAACATGACCAGTTTAATCAGTCCTGTTGAATCTGCGAGTTCATTGAGCGCTTTGCTGAGTTCGTTAAAACGTGAAAGGTTTTCTGACATGATCTGTCCGGTTGAGGCAAACTCTTTTACCGTGGACTGCAGGTGAATGTTTATGTATTCATCAAGCGACCGGTTGTTCGATGCGGCGTATGATTTATATTTACCTATGAGATGTTTAAGCTCATCGACATGGCCTCCAAGCCT
>JAAYBQ010000260.1 GCA_012730035.1 Spirochaetota bacterium | reverse complement strand
CCTCCTTCGATGAATTAATAACGTACTATTAAGTTAAACAAGATCAAAGGAAAAATCAAGATATTTGTCTAAATGAGGTTTTTACGATCAACTAAAATAAAAAAAGCTGCTCTTTGGCAGCTTTTTTCAGGGACGTCTGATCTCTAATGGTATTACTAAACAGCTTTTGCCACACTGCCTGACCTGATGCAGCTTGTGCACACATTCTTTCTGATTACTCTGTTATTTTCAAGTACACGGATTTTCTGAACATTCGGACGCCAGATCTTGCTTGTCTTTTTGTTAGAATGGCTTACACTATTTCCAAATTGAACTGATTTTCCGCAGATTTCACATTTAGCCATGACTTGATCCTTAAACTAATTGATTTTTAGGCATAGTAGAAATCAATATTTATATTTTCAAGTAAATTATGTCATAAACTGAAAAAATATGGTTTAATATTGCAGTTTATTTATGCCGGGTAGAATGCCTTGCGTTAAAGAACCTGGTTACATTTTGAAAGTTTTTCTGATAATTCAAATTGAACTTCATTGAATTGCACGGCGCAGTAAAATTTATTTTTAACTTCTTCAAAATGATAGCGGTGTCTTGTTTCAGGGGTCTCTTCTTTAATCGACCCGCAACGAAGAACCAGTCCTGTTGTCCTGTACTGGTTGTTAAGATTTGTGTTGGATGAACCGTTGATGCTGAATATCATATTAAGCGGTACACCCTGGCGGATTTTTTCTTCGACAATAAGATAGACACCCCCCAGGCTTATATTGACAACTTTTGCATCGCAGTGAGATAAAGAAGCAAGGTTCGGATCGGGATTATATTCGACATTTACATTAAAATCAGCCTGATAGCGTGGTATTGTTCTTCTTTCATCCAGCATAAGCGTCCTCACCTTTTAAGGAACAACATCTTTATACACTATAAATATACGCTTTTGTCAAATCAAAAATGAGATTCAGAGCAGTAATTATATAAAAGCTTTTTTACGGGCGTTTTTTTCTTGATATTTTACAGTGTAAGAATTCAAATATTATGATATTGGAGTTTTTGTGTTGTGCAAATCCACCACGGTTAAATACGAACAGAACTTCTTTAATAACCAGAGATGACAGGTGAGTAAATGGGCAAATTATATTTTGAACAGGCAGTACATGAAGATGACCGTCATAAATTATATTTTACATCATATTTAAGAACAGATTTTGTTGAACGATCACTTGTTCTTACACTGGATGATTCCGGCATAGTCCGCAGTATTTATTTTTCTTCGTATGATTTCGGATCGGCTGAATGGATCAATGAGCATGGAATAACAGACAGCAGGTTGTGGGAAAGTGACGATCAGGCAGTAGCCCCGACCTATTTAACCAGAAGATACACAGTGCGTATGGCTGATGGCCCTGCTACGGGAAACTTTGCGCAGGAAAAGATCGTTCCCGATGTACTTGATAATCTTGCCGACAGGGACTTCGCAGAGATAATAGGGCGCTTGATAACGGACAAAAGCACTTCAGAAACAATCGATTACCGGAATATGGTTTTTCTTGAAAATAAGCAATAGGAACTCATATTTGCCAGTTAATTGCGGATAAAATCTTGTTTACACATTACATATACTTTATATTTATAGTGCAGTTAATATGTTTAAAGATTTGATTAAACTGCATCCAGGATAAGCTGATATGTTTTGTGAAAGATGTAAAAAAAATGAAGCTACCATACACCTCTCTGAGGTCGTTAAAAATATTAAATCAGAAGTTCACCTTTGCGAGCAATGTGCCAGGGATGTGGGACTTAATACAAAAATTTCGAATTTTACATTATCCCTTCCGGAGATGCTCACATTCCTCAATGTTGATGAAACCAGTGATTCAAGGGAACACAGGCGATGTCATTCATGCGGCAGCAGTTTTATGGATTACAGAAAAAACGGTAAACTGGGATGCCCGGACTGTTATAATTTTCTTTCTGAAGAACTTGCCCCGGTTCTTTTAAGTTTTTTTGCTGATAAAAGACATATCGGAAAATCACCACAGGTATCGGCAGTTCAGAAATCCGTGCATGTTGAGGTTACACGGAACAGTGTTGAACCAGACCTGGAAATACTCAGGTCGGAACTTGAATCAGCCGTTAATGATGAACGTTATGAAGACGCGGCCGTTCTTCGTGACAGGATCAAAGAGATATCCGGCTCACTTAACGGGAGCATCCGGTAAATATGTCCGAACTTACTGATATTCTTTCCGGCGACGCGGGATTCTGGAATCGCGGGGGACCCCGGAACGACATTGTGCTTTCAACAAGGGTCAGGCTCGGGCGCAATGTTTCAGGTATTCCTTTTTCTGAAACAATAGATGAAAATAGCATGGCTTTTCTTACGGCAATCGCCGGTAAATTTTCATCTACGGCTCCGGATCAATCTGAAAGAATTCTTCTTGAACTTGCGAAACTTGACCTTCATGAAAAAAGACTTTTACGTGAAAAAAATATAATCACCAGTGAAATGGAAAGTTCAAACAATTCGGCAGTAGTACTTGATGCTGCCAGAAATTTTTCTGTACTGATTAACGATACAGATCATTTCAGAATACAGGTTATACGCCCCGGTTTTCAGCTTAACGAAGCTTTCACACTTGCAGATACCATAGATGATGAACTTAATAATTCGGCAATGTATGCTTTTTCAGATGTTTACGGCTACCTTACGCCCAACCCGGCAAATACCGGTACCGGCCTCAAGGTTTCTGTTATAATGCATCTTCCTGTTCTAACCGTTCAGAAAAGGATAAACGAAACTGTCCACCCTGTACGCGAAAGCGGCTTCCAGATAACCGGCACTCTTGGCAATAGCGGGCGTATAATCGGCTGTCTTTACCTTGTCTGTAACAAAAGGTACCTTGGTGTTTCTGAGATTGAAACAATCGACGTTGCCGATGATCTTGTAAACAGGATCATCAAACTGGAGGATGACGCTCGGGATGAATTTTTTACAACTTCAAAACGTGAGCTTGAGGACAGCGTGTACAGGTCGCTGGGAGCTCTTCTTTATGCGAGGCGGATTAATTATGCCGAAGCCCTTGAGCATCTCTCACGTCTGCGTCTTGGCGTTGTTATGTCTGTGATAAAAGATACAGAAGTAATGTTCATTAATGATCTTATGGTGCGTGTTCAGCTGTCACACCTGCAGGAGTTTTACGGCGTCAGATTCCGGAGTATACTTGACAGCGATGATTTCAGAGCTATGTTTTTAAGGGATGAGCTGAAAAAAACAGGAGAGCTTAATGTTTGAATTCACCAAGAAATCAAAAAAAATAATCGAAATATCGGCACAGAATGAAGGTAAACGGCTGAATTCCGATGTGCTCGGTCCTGAGCATGTTATGTTATCCCTGATGAAAGATGAAGATTCCGTTGCAGCCCGTATACTGAAAAATCTTGGTATCAATTTCGAAAATGTAATACTGATTATAGAAAAAAATGTATCTCCCGGATCAAACACTGTTGCAGAAGGGAGGATTCCTCTGAGCCCTGCTTTTAAAAAGATTATAGAGATTTCGAAGGAGGAGGCCAGGGAGCTTAAAAATTCATATATAGGTACAGAGCACCTGCTTCTTTCGATTTTTAAAGAAGGGAGCTGCGGCGGGCTTGCTGAGCTCGAAAAGGGTGGCATTGCCTATGACAGTATAAGGGATGAAATACTGAGGGTTCTCGGGATGAAAACCGGAAACAAAAATTCCGGGATAAAGGGGGAACGTAAGACTACACCTCTTGAAGATTTCACCGTTGATCTTACTGCAATGGCCGCACAGGGTCTTCTTGATCCAGTAATTGGACGGGATATCGAAATATCCAGGGTAATCCGGATTCTCTCCCGTAAAAGAAAAAATAATCCAATCCTTATCGGCGAAGCCGGTGTCGGCAAAACTGCTATTGTTGAGGGACTCGCCCAGAGAATTGTTTCAAAAAGTGTTCCTGAAACTCTTTATGATTACAGGCTTCTCGTGCTGGATTTATCGGCAATTGTAGCCGGGACTAAGTACAGGGGCGAGTTCGAAGAGCGTCTGAAAAAGCTTCTTAACGAAATTATCAGCAGGGACAAACTGATAATTTTTATCGATGAACTTCATACAATATCAGGTGCAGGCGCTGCCGAAGGCGCAATAGATGCTGCCAATATTCTTAAGCCTGCACTTGCACGTGGTGAGCTTCAGTGCATAGGAGCTACCACACTGAATGAATATAAGCTCTATATTGAAAAAGATACTGCACTTGTCCGCAGGTTCCAGAATATCGTTGTTGAGGAACCTGATGCCGGACAGACTCTTGAGATACTCAGAGGCCTGAAAGAGACATACGAAAAGTATCATAAAGTTCTTTATTCAGAAGAGTCTCTTGAAGAAGCCGTAATGCTTTCTGAACGGTACATTACTGACAGATTTTTTCCTGATAAGGCAATAGATGTAATTGATGAATCCGGCGCGATGGCCCGTTATGATAACATTGAAAAACCTGCTGAGATTGCCGAACTTGAGGCCGAGCTTGAAAGACTTAATGAAAACAAGATAGAACTTGTACAGGCCCAGGAATATGAACAGGCTGCGCGTATTCGGGATATTATTGCTGAAAAAAAAGAGAGGCTTGAATCCATAACCGGTGAATGGATTAATCGTGCAAATAAATATGAAATTGTTGTCAAACCGCGGCTTATTGCGAAAGTTGTAGCTGAGATGACGGGCATACCTGTTGAAGATATAGAGGAGGATGAATCCGAAAAACTTCTGCGGATGGAGGATTACCTTGCTAAGAGAGTGCGCGGGCAGCAATCGGCGATAGAATCTGTGAGCAGAGCCATCAGAAGGTCACGTGTCGGGCTTGGACGTGACAACAGGCCTAATGGTTCTTTTATTTTTCTGGGACCTACGGGTGTCGGCAAGACTGAACTCGCACGTGCACTTGCTGAGTTTCTTTTTGGTGACGAAAAAAATATTGTACGGCTAGATATGTCCGAATTTATGGAAAAACATTCGGTGTCAAGGCTGATAGGTTCGCCTCCGGGATATATCGGTTACGAAGAAGGCGAGCAGCTTACTGAAAAAATTAAACGCAGGCCTTATTCTGTAATCCTGATGGATGAAATAGAAAAAGCTCACCCTGATATTTTTAATATTCTTTTACAGGTCTTAGACGAGGGTGAGCTTACAGACTCTTCAGGAACAACTGTGAGTTTCAGGGATACTGTAATTATAATGACTTCAAATATAGGTAACAGTGAGATTGATAAGACCGGAATGCTCGGTTTTGGTAAAACTGCTGGTTCAGGATACAACATCGAGAAGATGAATGAAAGCCTTAAGAAGGGATTTTCGCCTGAATTTCTTAACAGGGTGGACGAGGTTATAACATTCAACAGGCTTACGCGCAATGATATGGCTGGAATAACCGACCTTATGATTGAAGAAATCTCTGATAGACTGGATCGTGAGGGAGTTGAACTGTCCGTTCCCAAAGCGGTTAAGGCTTATCTGCTTGAAAAGGGTTTTGATGAAAAAACCGGTGCGCGCAACCTCAGAAGGGTTATACAGCGTGAACTTGAAGATGGCATAGCCGAAAAGCTTCTCCTTGATAAGTCAGGAGTCAAGGTCAGGGTCAGGGCCTTTATGAAAAACGGGTCGGTCGCCTTCAGCTTAAAAAAAGCTGAAGAAGAAAATTTCGATTTAGAAGAAGAAAAGACCGTTAAAGCCTAAAAAAAATAAAATAACTTGATTTTTAGCTTACCTGCGATCATTTGTCTTTCCATAATATAAATTCAGGGTACATATATGGGAAGAACGATCACGGAAAAGATTTTTGACGCTCACAGAGTTGACCAGATGGAAGGTGGTGTCAATGTTCTCAGGCTTGACGCAGTCTTCTGTCATGAGATTACCACTCCTATAGCAATAAACGACCTGGTTTCAAGGGGTAAGGACAGGGTGTTCGACCCTGATAAAATCAAGGTTGTTATTGATCATGTTACTCCGTCAAAAGATACCAAAACAGCACAGCAGGCAAAAATTCTTCGAGACTGGGCAAGACGAAACAGCATAAAGGATTTTTTCGATGTCGGGCGCAATGGTGTATGCCATGCTATTTTCCCCGAAAAGGGATTCAGCAGACCGGGTTATACCATTATAATGGGTGATTCGCATACATGCACGCATGGAGCATTCGGCGCATTCGCAGCTGGTGTGGGTACCACTGATCTTGAGGTCGGAATACTTAAGGGCGTCTGTACTTTTAAAACTCCACGAACAATGAAAATAAACCTTAACGGCAGACTTAATGATGGAGTCTATGCCAAGGATGTCATACTTTACATAATTTCAGAGATCGGGGTTAACGGTGCTACCAACATGATCATGGAATTTACAGGCGAAGTTGTCGATGCGATGTCCATGGAATCAAGAATGACTCTATGCAACATGGCAATTGAAGCAGGTGGTACAAGCGGTGTATGTTACCCTGATATGACAACAGTCGAATATCTCTGGGAGTTTATTAAAAATGAGTACAGTTCAAAAGAGGATGCTCTTGAGGATTTCAGTAAATGGATTTCAGATATTGACGCTGAATATGAAAAAGTACTTGATATTGATGTAAGCAATCTTGAACCGATGGTAACTTACGGTTACAAACCTGACGAGGTTAAGCCCGTAAGCGCAATGGAAGGGACTCGGGTTGACCAGGTCTATATCGGTTCATGTACAAATGGCAGGCTGGAGGATCTGCGTATTGCGGCTTCTATACTTAAAGGTAAAAAAATAAGCGACAGTGTGCGCGGAATTGTTTCACCGGCAACACCCGGAGTTTACAATAAAGCCCTTTACGAAGGGATCATTAAAATATTTATGGATTCCGGTTTCTGTGTTACCAATCCTACTTGCGGCGCTTGCCTCGGCATGAGCAACGGAGTACTGGCACCCGGAGAATCATGCGCATCAACAACAAACCGTAATTTTAACGGCAGAATGGGCAAGGGGGGGATGGTTCATCTGATGAGTCCTGCCACTGCGGCAGCAACTGCACTTGCAGGTAAAATCACCAATTCGCCGCTTTTTAAAAAGAGCTGAGGAGGATCACGATGAAACAATTTAATGGAAGAGTCCTTTTTCTTGACAGGTCTGATATAAATACCGATGAAATAATTCCTGCCAAATATCTAACTGAAAATTCCAGGGAGGCTCTCAGGCCATATCTTCTTGAGGACCTGAAACTGGAAGGTTTTACTCATCCCGGGGATATCGCTGATCGTGGTGTTATTATAACCCGTGAAAATTTCGGTTGCGGTTCGTCGCGTGAACATGCGCCATGGGCGCTTGAGGTGAACGGTATTAATCTGGTAATTGCCGAGAATTTTGCCAGAATCTTCAGGCAGAATATGTACAATTGCGGAATGATGGCAGTGGAACTTCCGGCGGATGTTATTGACAGCCTGTTTGATAAATTCAGCAATAAAAATACCGTTCTTGAAACTGATTTTGAAAAATCTGTATTTGTGCTCACATCAGGTGATCTTAAAGTTGAGATACCTTTTTCTGTTTCAGAGTTTGATATGGAGCTCGTAAGATCAGGCGGATGGGTCAATTACGCTGACAGACGTTACTGATTTTTTTTAAGCATTTTTATATTTTTACTATCCGTCAGACTGCCGCTTGCTGCAAAAGGAATTGTGTACCAGTTGCCGTTAAGGTACTCGCCAAGTACTGTTACTGCAGGACGTGGTATATCCTTTATAAAATGATTGTTGAATTCAAGCTTTATTGACATGTTGTTTGCAATAAGTTCAGAATTAACCTCACCATTCATAAGAAGCCGTACATCCTCTGCGTTAAATATGAAGGAATTTATGGTAAAAATATTTTTATTAATGTCTATATTACCGTAGATTTTCTGAAACTCCAGGTCTTTCAGCTTGTATCGCAGTTCCGCCAGGAAAATGATAAGTCCGTTCTGTACGCCGGTGTTTACAACTTTGCCGCGTGTAATTGAAAAAGTTGTGTTTCCCCTGAATGTAGAGAGCATGTTCTCTCTGACCTGGAAGTTCAGATTAGCAGTGCCGTCAGCGAAACCGAAGAACCTGTCTTTCATGTTTTCGTTATTTATTGCTATATCCTGAACTTTTATATTGTTGTATCTTACCTGTATCTGTGCGTAAGGTGTATTGCCGGAGATATCAATCTTACCCGAACCATAAAGTTTGCCGCTGAAAATATCTGCAGTCAGCCCGGGAATTTTAACAGTACTTCCCGATGCTCTGAAATCAGAGTCTATGTTCCTGAATGTATAGTCTTCGTAAACCAGTTCTTTCACCTGAACTTTACCTGCAATATTTATGCCGATGTTTATACCTTGACCAGGCCTGCTTCCGCGTGAATCAGGGCTGCCGGAAGATTTATCCGAATCAGAAGTATCCCTGCCGGATCCGGGTTTACTGAATTCTATTTTATCTGCTTCAATGCGGTCACTGCGGATTATCAGATAAAAGTTTGTAAAACTGCTGTCTGTGGTCGCAACTGAAATGGTGCTGCTGTTCCCGAATATCCTGCATGGAATGGATTCTTTTTTTATGATGCCGTTATTTATATCTATTACAGTATTAATATCGCTGACAATCTCTGCGTTGCCGGTGTATCCGCTTCCGGAGAGTTCAATTTTACCTGAATATGATTTTCCGTCGTACGATAGATTTCCCCTGGCACGGCCGTACAGGCCTGAAGGAACAATGTTTGAGAAAGAACGGGCATCTGCAAGATCGATCGAAAAATCCGAAGCGTTGAATTTTTTTATTCCACCACCTGTCGAGGATGAGATATTCATTGAATCGAGTCTGGCTGTGGAATCAGCAAGTTTGCCGGTTATTGAACTGAGATAAATCATTCTGGCGGGAATATCAACTGTACACCAGCCATCCACATTAAGTATTTTTCCGGTGCCTTTTAGTGAACTGTTCCCTTTTACATGTCCCTTAACAGCTTTTTTTGTAATACTTAGGTTGTCTATACTGCAGTTTACTGTCTGGAAGGGGAGGTTTACCCGGCTTCTGGCAAAACCATAAGTCCATGGTATGTCTAGGTTTACTGCTTTTGTGTTCCCCTGGATATTGAATTCACCGGAGGTATTTATTGCGATTTCAGGGTAGAGTTCACCACGCTTTTCAGGTAAAACAATTCTTGAATTGGTTACTGAAAGCTTTCCACTCTCTTCAATATTTACAGTTGCATCTACCACATATTCACCTTCGAGCGGTTTATAGCTTTGCGGTGGATTTAATAAAATGAATGAACATTCATATAGCAGCAGTTTTGAAACATGTACTTTAGTTGCGCCGGAACTTGTGTCAGATCCCTGTGAAATATCATTGAACAGGCGCTTCAGGTTATTGTCACCATCCTTTGTGAATTCCCACACAATGCGAAATTTTTTAAAGGCTACAGTATCGATCCGGAAATCTTTTTTAAGCATGGATAACAGGGAGAACCTGATAACCGCTTCTTCTGCACGGGCAAGTTCCGCACTTTTTCCATCGGGAAGATTTTCGTAAACAGATACATTATTAAGCAGAACTCCCCGGATACTGTATTCTAATGAGTCAATTGATACCTGACGTTTAAGAGCCTTTTCGGCTCCGGCTTTAATCATGGACAACACGGAGTCTTTAGGGTATAAATAGAATATAAGCGATGCGGCAATGGCTGCAGTTACCGCAAGTACCAGTGCTGAAATAATGCTGATCCTGACGAATCTTAAAATTCTGCGTGTCATTGTTTATTCTTGCTGGCTTCCCGTTTTCTTTCCATGGCTGTCTGCTTTTTAAAGAAGAGCACAGTCTTTTCAAGTTCCGATATATCTGCACATAGTATTTTGCCGGCTTCCAGTGACATGTTTTTATCTTCAAGAAGCTGAACTATCAGCGCTTCACCCTCTTTTTGCGGAAGACCAACCATGTTTATCAGTTCTTTGGAACCGAATTCGAAAATATGAGTTTTTTTAAATTCGATAGGAATTTTCTGTTTTTCAATCTGTATAAGCAGCGTATCATAAAGTCTTCCAAGCGGGTGACGTATAAGCAGGTTTTCAAGCTGCCTGTAGGCTGTCCAGAGTCTTTCACTTAAAAGCTGTATCAGTCGTGTTGCAAGCTGGGGCTGGGCCTGTACCATTCCCTCAAAGTTCGACTTATTTATTGCCAGAACAGTTACTTCTCCATAGGATATTGCAGAGGCGCTCCTGGGCTTGTTGTCAAGAAGAGCCATTTCTCCGAAAATGTCACCCGGTTTAAGCACAGCAAGGAGTATCTCTTCCTCCATGACCTTTGTAATTTTTACCCGTCCTTCCTGTATAATGAAGAGTTCATCGCCCGGTTCAGATTCACAGAAAAGCATGGTGTTGTCAGGGTAAACCCTGTTCATCCCCTTGTGATAAGGCATTTCGGGTGATTTTAATGAAGCCTTAAGTGTCTGCAGCCTGTTGATTGCATCGTTTCTGAAACTTCCGTTAGGGCAGTGCATTATATATTTCTGATAAGCATAAATGGCATAGTTGAAGGTGCGTTTTTTAATATAATATTCGGCAATATTAAAAAGATGTTCAGGATCTTCTTCGCCTGCAGTTTTAAGTGTAAGACTTGTTATGGCATGGTCAAATTGTCTCAGTCTGCGGCTGAAATATCTTATGATTTTCATTGCGACTACAGGGTTTTTCTGGATAAGCAGGCCGAAAAGATCTTTTTCAACTGATATGAGCGAAACGTTTTCAAGTGCGACTGCGGACTCCTGGGTGGCATGACCGCTCATGCAGGAAACTACACCGAAGAAATCTCCCGGGCCGAGTATTGTATAGGGCTCTTCTGAAAGAACCGGGTTCTCTTTTGAGACCTTCACTTTCCCGGTCCTAATGATGTAGAAATTGTTTACATTTTTTTTCCCCTCTACCATGATAAAGGAGTTTGCTATATAGTTTTCGATTTTAAACTGGGTAGCGGACATTCTTCCTCTGGGAAAATCGTTATAACTGCATTATTATAAATTGTCGGTAAAATTTCAATAAAATTACAGTGTTAATATTCACTAATTTGAAAACACTTTATACCAGTTTTTTCAGCCTGCTCAATTCGTTAAGTGCTTCAACAGGGGTAAGGTTGTCTATGTCGATTTTTTCAAGTGTCTGGACTATTATATGATTAGAGGCGTTGAATATTTCCAGCTGACCCGGATCAGCTGTATCACCGATCTCCCGCTTTTTACCCGAGCCTGTCTTTTCAAGTTTTTCAAGAATTTTTGCAGCACGCGAGACAACTGTTTTTGGAAGACCCGCAAGTTTTGCAACATGTATTCCGTAAGATTTATCAGCACTTCCAGGAACCACTTTATGAAGAAATTCAACACTGCTGAGAGTTTCCTTAACAAGCACATTGTAGTTCACGATTCCATCTTTACCGCCAAGGCTTGTTAGTTCGTGGTAATGGGTGGCAAAAAGTGTTTTAGCCCTTATGAATCGTAGAATATACTCAACAACTCCCCATGCTATTGAGAGTCCGTCGTATGTACTTGTACCCCTGCCGACTTCATCCATAATTATCAGGCTGCGGTTTGTTGCATTGTTAAGTATTCCTGCTGTTTCATTCATCTCTACAAGGAATGTTGATTCACCGCGTGAAATATTATCCGAAGCGCCAATCCGGGTGAAGATGCGGTCTGTTACCGGTAAATCGGCCGATTCGGCAGGTACAAACGAACCTGTCTGCATCATCAGCTGAAGTATAGCGCACATGCGTATGTATGTGGATTTGCCTGCCATGTTCGGCCCGGTTATAATATTTATAACATTGGATTGATCATCGAGCAGTATGTCGTTTGGTATAAAAACCTCTCGCGTGTAATATTTTTCAACAACCGGGT
>JAAYBQ010000028.1 GCA_012730035.1 Spirochaetota bacterium | reverse complement strand
CGTTTTACCCGGGGAATTCCGCAGCGCTTTCAGGAATGATCAGCAAATACCTTGACGACGCCGCAGCTGATCCGTTTGACGCCGTCGGCAGGGTATGCGGGATCATTTCGCCGCATGCCGGCTACATCTATTCCGGACCTGTGGCGGCTTGCGGCTACAGGTTGCTTGAAGGTAAAAGTTTTGACGGATTTGCCGTTTTCGCGCCGTCGCACAGGGGGCGGTTCAAGGGAGCTTCGGTAATGCCCGAAGGCTTCTATTCAACGCCGCTCGGTGATGTGGAGATCGATTCTGAACTTGCAGATGCAGTACTTGAGAATGAATATTTCGGTTACCTCAGGGAGATTGACGAACTTGAACATTCCCTTGAGGTGCAGGTACCGTTCCTGCAGACGGTGTCGCACAATTTTAAAATACTGCCGGTTGTAATGGGCACAACAGATACCGCACTCTGCACAGATATGGGACAGACTGTTGCGCGGGCCATAAAAAGTTCGGGCAGAAATTACTGTATAATAATCTCGACTGACCTGTCCCACTACCACGGCTACGATAAAGCAGTGGCCATGGACTCGAAGTTTATTGAAGCGGTAGTTTCGTTCGATTCAAAAAAAATACATGATGCTGTCAATTCGGGAATCGCAGAAGCCTGTGGTGAAGGAGCGGTCATTGCGGGCATGGAGGCATGCAGGGCGCTGGGCGCCGACCGGTGCCATCTTCTTAAATATATGAATTCGGGCGATACTGCCGGTTCCAGGGACCAGGTGGTGGGCTACATGTCTGCGGTCTTTACTGCGGGGGAGGGAGCATAATGACGGAACTGAACAGGGAGCAGCAGGTTAAACTGCTCAGGCTTGCCAGGCTTGCAATTGCCGGTTCACTGGGTATTGATACGGGTATTGTTGAACCTGAATTCAGCGAACCTGTTTTCAGTGAAAAACGCGGAGCCTTTGTCACGCTGCACATAAAAGGGAAACTGAGGGGATGTATCGGTTATATCGAGGGTGTCAAAAACATACCTGATACAATAAGAGAGATGGCCCTTTCATCAGCATTCAGGGACCCGCGTTTCAGGCCTCTTTCAAAGGAGGAATACGCGCATATAGACATAGAGATATCGGTGCTCAGCCCCATAGAGAAAGTTTCTGATGTTAATGAAATCATGGTAGGCAGGGACGGCCTCATTATGACAAGGGGTTACAACAGGGGTCTGCTGCTTCCGCAGGTTCCGGTTGAGCAGGGCTGGGACAGGGATACTTTCCTTACACATACGTGTTACAAGGCGGGGCTTCCCGGTGACGCCTGGAGAAAGGGTGGAGTGATTATGGAAAAGTTTTCAGCCCTTGTGTTTTCCGAAAAGGAACTGGACCTGGTGTAGATTGAAAGCATTCTGTTGTATCCAGGGAGCTGATCTAACCGGTTATTTACACGTTAAGTATGCGGCCTGAAAATTTTACTTTTGCATTGAGTTAAGATTTGAGCAAACATGATGTTTGCCTGCCGGCACTGAACATAATGTTCAGATAAGGGACGGCCTTACCCTAAGCGATGAATCGGGTCTGAAATAACATATTAATTCCGCATGCCACTCTGAATTTTGCAATTATACAGGGGATTTATGTATCAAAAAATTACAGCAGCAGTATTAATTTCACTTTTCATTTTCGCGGGTTCCTGCAGGAATGATGATATTTTCGTGGATCCGGCATATGTCTTTACGAGGTGGTCACTCGCGGTGAAGGTTCTTGACTACGCCAGGTACTCCTCATGCGAGGCGTTCCCCAAACCGCCCGACGTGTTCAGGGAACTCTACGGTAAATACTATTATGCGGACCTGATTACCCGTGACCTTGGCGAGTACAATCCCGCAGATGTGCGTACCGACATAGACGGCAAGCGGTACACCCGCCGCATGGTCTACTTTGAATGCAGCAGGGTGGAACGCAGGTCGGGAAAGAAGGCTGAGGAAATGAAGGGCGAGGTTGAATTTATACAGTACATGGATGAGCCCGGGGTACGCAGGGGCTGGCTTATGTACAGCAGAACAATAATCAGGTCGGGCACAACGCCGGATTAACGGTTTGTTTTAAAGCCGGGCAGGCTTCTGGTAGAAAACGGAACATAAAAAAGATACAGGCATAAAAATGAAATTATTTGAATTATTCGTCGGTTTCAGGTATCTGAAATCAAAAAAGAACCAGGGATTCATCTCGTTCAATACCCTGCTTTCGGTTATTATAGTTTTCCTTGGAGTATTTATTCTGATAGTTGTGCTATCGGTGATGAACGGTTTCCAGAGCCAGATAAAGGACAAGATACTTGATGTTGATTCACACATAACGGTTTCGGTTATGGCAAAGGATGTTGACGGTCTGGCAATCGAAGATTACAGGGACGTGACCCGAACGGTTCGCGGACTGGAGCATGTCAGGTCTGCCTATCCCTACATCCAGGGGCAGGCGCTCTTCAGGTTCAGGCGAAACATAAGCCCTATCATGATACGCGGTACAGGTACGGCGGAAGATGTTCCGTCCGACGTGACCAGGCTTATAGAGGACAAAAACAGGTATGATTTCTGCAAAAAGAAGGGTATCTTTATTGGCAGGGAGATGGCCGGCAACTATAATATCAGGATCGGTGATTCCATTGAACTTATTGTTCCCCAGGGACGCCTTGCCGCGTTTGAAGGGATGACTCCCGGTATAGGCAGGTATAAAGTCCTGGGATTCTTTAAGACCGGTTACTATGATTTTGACACAAAACTTGTTGTAATGTCGCTGCCCGATGCCCAGAGCCTGTTCGGCGTCGGTGATGTTGCTTATGGCATCGGGATCAAGGTTGACGATGTTTACAGGCTCAGGGAGTATTCATCCCATATACAGCGGGTTCTGGGTTTTGAGTATGTTACACTCACAGCCGAAGAGAGGAACCATAACCTGTTCTACGCGCTGCAGCTTGAAAAACTGATTATGACAATAATACTTTTTCTTGTAATCATTTCAGCGGGATTTACCATAATGGGCACAATAGTCATGGTTGTGATGGAAAAGAAAAAGGCTATTGGAGTGCTTAAATCAATGGGCGCAAGACCCGGTTCAATAATGATCATATTTGTGCTCGAGGGATTTCTGATCGGCGTGACTGGTACCCTTCTTGGAGTAATACTCGGGCTCGCGGCATCAATAAACCTTGAGGCCATAATCCAGTGGATAGAGGATATAATAAATATGGTTATGGCCTGGATTTACGGTATCCTGGACCTGGGGGTATTCTTCAGGATCAGGCTGGTTCCTGACCAGATATACTATATCGATTCGATCCCCACGAAGATAAGTCCCGAGTTCGTCGTGTTCATAGCATCGGCTGCGGTCCTGCTTTCTACGTTCGCGGCGGTGTTCCCCGCGTGGCAGGCGTCGCGCCGGAAGCCCGTTGAAACAATAAGGTATGAATAGGTTTGATTATGGAAAACAGTCCGGCAGTAATAGAAATAAACAGTCTGGAAAAGTCCTACGGTGAAGGTCCCGGCAGGATCAGGGTAATCAGGGGGATCGACCTCTCGGTGAACCGGGGTGAAGTTGTTGCAGTTACCGGACCCAGCGGCACGGGTAAATCGACCCTGCTGAACCTTGTGGGCTGTCTTGACAATTTTGACCGGGGGAGCATCAGGCTGGTGCAGAGGGACATCTCATCACTGAGCGTCGATGAACTCTCCGGTTTCAGGAACAGGCACATAGGATTTATTTTTCAGCTGCATAACCTTCTGCCTGAATTTACCGCGCTCGAAAACGTCATGATGCCTCTTCTGATTCGCCGTGTAAAATGGAAAACGGCAAGGGATAGCGCCATGGAACTGCTGGTAAGGTTCAACATGGAGGAGCGCGCGGGCCATAAACCGGGTGAGATGTCCGGCGGAGAATGCCAGAGGGTGGCTGTCGCGCGCGCGATTGTCGGCGAACCGGATCTTATACTGGCCGACGAACCCACAGGCAGTCTCGATTCCCGGAACTCGTCCATACTTATGCAGATGCTCCTTGAACTCTGCAGGGAGAAGGGCAGCACTGCGCTTATTGTAACCCATGACATGACGATAGCCGGTATGACCGACAGGGTAATTTCCATGCTTGACGGCGCGATTGTAAATATATAAAAGTTTGACCTGAGTTTTAAGAAAAAAATACGGAAGCACCAGATACTACTGATAAGGAGTTCAGCTGTTAGATGCCTGACCAGATAAAGACAGTAACAAACAGTGAACAGTTCCGGTTTCTTTTTGATAATTTTTTCAACGGGCACCAGATATATGTCAAGACCAGCAGTGGAGCCCTGGGCCTGCAGTACCTGGGATTTTCCGATGGAGAAGTTGCATTCAGGATACCGCATGTAAAATCGTTCCCTGAAAATGCCATTGTGTTTACCCGTCACAGCGGGCACACCATATACCTGAGCATGAAGTATATTGAAAAGAGCGAGGATACATTTGTTTTTATACCGGTCAAGTTCCAGATAATTTCTGAATCGAGAAAAGAGGACAGAAAGCTTGTCGATATTGAAGGCGGCAAGTCTGTAATCTACATGAATAATTTTATAAGCGATTATATAATTCAGCGGGGACTTGCTACAAGCCAGAAAAAAATCGACAAGATAAAAGAGATAGCTGAGTTTGAACTTAAAAAGAAATTTGACCATGTTAAAATGATCTTTATTCATGAAGCAAGGTCAGATCCCAGGCTTAACCATGTGCTGAACAAGGGGACACTGCTCTATATTCCGGACCTGAATGTAAATCCCGATCCCGGACTTGAAGAGGATTATAACTATTACCTTGAGAATATCTACAGGATGGATATATCCCTTTCAAGCAGGCACAGGTACGTATCAGAGGTGCTCGCGCCGGTGGTGTACAATTCAATTATACCCTACGGATATCTTCAGGTTAACAGCAGCAAGTCACTCTCTGAAGGGATGAGCGAGGTGTGTAAACGCATGGCAATCGTAATAGACCAGCTCTTTAAAAAGAACAACCTGTTCTCGCCGCTCGACACCCGTTTTCTTGTGGCTGACCTTTCAAAGAGCGGCATGGGATTTGTTTTCAGGGATAAAAAATTCATCAGATATTTCGAAGAGAAGAGCAGAATAAGTTATGATATTATGCTGCCCACTCGCAAAAAGGCTGTTATCGGCGCGATAGTGAGGAACATAACTTTTCTTGATAATAATATAATAAAGGTGGGCTGCGAAATAAACTCCATGGACGAGAACAGCAGGGCCAATTACGATGAATTCATAAACATCTCGGGCAGGGGGGCTTCACCCGATGTTATGGAATAAAATGGTCAACCCTGGCAATAATCTCTTTAAGGCGCGGCTTTAAATACTCCAGTCCCTCGTCAACGCTGTCAAAGAAGTGGAACAGTTCAAGATCCTCTTCGGATATCATTCCCATATCTACAAGTTTTCTGAAATTGATAAGGTCGTTCCAGAATGCGGAATCGTAGAGCATTACAGTGATATCAGGCTTTTCCATTTTTTTTGTCTGAATAAGGGTAAGGGTTTCAAAAAGTTCATCAAATGTGCCGAAACCTCCCGGGAAAACAATTATGGCTTTGGCGTGATAGAGCAGCCAGAGTTTGCGCATGAAGAAGTAATGAAACTCCATGTTCAGGTCTTCTGATATATACGGGTTAGGGTGCTGTTCAAAGGGCAGGGATATGTTGAGTCCGATAGTCTTTTCGCCAGCTTCGCAGGCTCCCCTGTTCGCGGCCTCCATTATTCCCGGGCCTCCGCCGGTGCAGATGACAAAACTGTCGCCTGTCTCTTTTTTCAGTTCCCTGCTGTATCCGGCAAGCCTGGAAGAAAAATCCTTTGCAATATTGTAATATTCAGCTGTGCCCCGGCTGTTGTCATCCGGTTTGATTCTTGCAGAACCGAAGAATACAACAGTGTGATGTATACCTTTTTGTTTAAAAACCGATTCCGGGGCTATATACTCGCTCAGTATCCTGACAGTTCTGGCCTCCCTTGAATTGATAAACTCGGGATTTTTATAGGCCTTGTGAGCTTTTGACATCAGTGATACCTTCTTTTACGTTTTATGTTGAATATGGTCCCGTCAGTGTAATCGGATACGCTTGTTGACAGGATCTCCTTTTTATCGATGTATTCAATTGTTACAGTGTCCATAAATGTCAGGATAATTTTAAGCCCTGCGCCAATACCGCGCAGGGGAATCTCTTCACCGTTGATCTTGACGCTTAGCCTGGATTTTTCGGTATCGGTTGCGTAGCTCACTATCTGGTCAAAATAATTGGTGGAATTGTTATCGGGGAGTTTTCCGAATATTTTAATGAAATCGAGTCCTGAACCATGATCAATAATTGTTGCGTCAAATTCATTTTCATTGATCGTGTACCTGATTGTGATGTTCCGTGTCCTGACTGCGCATTCCCCGGGTGTGGAGCAGGTCATGGTTACCTGGACTGCGTTGGTGATAGATTCATCCATGGATAGAACTATCTCGTCAATCTCCTCGCGGGGATAACCGGCTGTCTGCAGGTCCTGGTATAGTTTGTCAATCACTTCAGGAACAATCGAAGTGCTTGCTGTAAAACTGTCCAGGAAGGCTATTTCTTTCTTTTTATTCATAAATTGATTATATATTGAAATTAATTCATATTGGTTAAAAAAAATCAAACAATTAATTTCGCAACCGCGACAGTAGGTTATAAAAGTGGTAATTAATCAACATTAAAATTTAATAAGTGCCGGTTTGCGGTAATTTTTTGCATCTGCATTTCAATGTGCAGAGTAATTTACCAAACCGGCCGGTCAGGTCTATATGCGTAATAGAAACGCAAGCCCGTCCGGGCTTTATGTTCACATCCCGTTCTGCAGAAGCAAGTGCGACTACTGTTCATTCTATTCTGTGCGTGAAGCTGACAGCGCATACAGTACAGGCCGGTACGTACAAAGACTCATCGCTGAACTGGAATCTTTCAGACACGACTTCGGCGCTGTGGAACTTGATACTGTTTATGCAGGCGGCGGCACACCATCGATTCTCTCAACTGCAGATATGTCTCTGCTCCTTGAGGCGGTATCCTCACTCTTTACAGTTGCCGACGGCGCAGAGGTCACGGTCGAAATGAATCCCGATGACCTTTTAAGGGACAAGCTCGAGGGGTTCATGGCAGCGGGTGTTAACAGGATTGTACTTGGTATTCAGAGCGGACTTTTAAACCACAGGCAGACTCTTGGCAGGCGGGGCAGGAACTGTACTGAGAGTGACCTGGAACTTTTTTTCTCAGTCCGCGGACTAACGCGCTGCATGGACTTTATAGCAGGCATACCCGGACAGACCCGGGGGGACATCGATGCGGATTTTGCCATAATCAGAAGGTTCAGGCCTGAACATGTTTCACTTTACATGCTCTCTGTTGAACCCGGGACTCCCCTTGAGGCCAGGACAGAGACCGGCGGGGAGTTTGAGGATAGCCAGCTGCCTGTTTGGGAACACGCCATACATTCCCTTAAGGAGCTGGGTTACAGGCACTACGAGATATCCAACTTTGCCCTTCCCGGCTGCGAGTCACGCCACAATATGAAATACTGGAATTTTACCCCGTACCTTGGAGCCGGGCCAGGTGCGCATTCATACTTCAACGGCGTGCGGTTCAGCAACCCGGCATCGCTTGATGAGTACATGCAGCAGGGTGAGTTCAGGCGTATCTTTGATTACAGGAGTGAAGAGCAGCTGCTGGTTGAGTTTATCATGACGGCTCTCCGCAGGCTTGACGGATTCTCTCCCGGTGAATACATGGCGCTTACGGGTAAACCTCTGCCCCGCGGGATTACCATAAGACTGCGCGAAAAGGAAAACGAAGGATTGATTACTTCAGAAAACGGACTTTTAAGGCTCAGTGAAAAAGGGATTTTCCTGGCTGACAGGGTGATTTATGACATCGTTGAGACATTTTTATAACACAGGGTTGTAACCTGCCGCGAAGGTCGACCTTTCCGCTTAACCCTCCGGGTATCGCGTCAATCCCTGACGAGGTGTGTCATTCATTCGCTTTTGGCAGGCTGCACGCCTGCCTATGTGTTCTTGCGGTATTCCATACCGCACGGCTGGGGCACTTTCTTTTACGGAAAAAGAAAGTGCTCAAAGGCGGATCACAGTTCCGGCCTCCTGGCGGTGATCCCCATTAGCGCATCCATGCGCGTCAGCGCCGCTGCTCAGGCGCCGCAGAGTCTATCGCTTCATACGCCAGTGGATTCCGGCTCTAACGGCCGGAATTACACTATTCTACTTGGAAATTTTTCTTTTCAGACATTCCCTGTAAAAATGGAAACTGCGTGCTGTGACCCCGAAAATTACACATTATGCCTCATAAAATCTTCTTATTAAAAATCTTTAATCGTCCGATATGCAAAAGGAATAACCATGCGAAGGAGAGCATGATATGATGACAAAAGAGATGGAAATCGAAAAAATTCTTCAATCTGAAATCACTGTTTACGAGGATATACTGCTTCTTGAAGAGGAGAAGGGGCGGGCCATACTTAAAAAAGAGGGCAAACTTATCGAGGAACTCTCTTTTCGCCAGGAATCCCTTGTAAAGGAGATTGATGAACTGGAGCTTCTGCGTATCCATGCTGCTGCAGGCTGTAAAAGGAATTATGCGGAATCGGGCCGGCAGGAGCCCACGCTCGCTGAAATTGCATCTGCCATGGAGAGTAAGCAGGGAGACCGTCTTCTGAAAACAGGTTCTGAACTGAAAAGCATTCTTCAGAAGATCAGGGATATACAGGCTGTGAATGAAAGGATGATAAAGGATAATATCGAATTTTTTGAAATACTCATAGAGGGGCTCAGGGACATTTCGTCCATAAAGTCGGGCTATAACAGTGAAGGCCGGGAGAGCAGTAAAACTGTTAATCCTGTTCTCTTCAGTATAAGGGCATAAGGGGGATATATGAATTCAACATTTATGGGACTTGAGATCGGCAAAAGGGGACTGATGACGCACCAGCAGGCCCTTCACGTCACGGGACACAATATATCCAACGCGGACAATAAGGAATATTCGCGGCAAAGAGTTGTGATCACGGCAGCGGACCCCATATATCTTCCGGCCATGAACAGGGCTAACGGAGCAAATGATATTGGACAGGGGAGCACCGTGATGGCTGTTGAACGGGTCCGCGATACATTCATCGATGACCGCATAGTTACAGAAAAGAATACCATGGGCTACTGGAAGTCAAAAAATGATTTTATCTACCAGATAGAGGGTATTTACAATGAGCCTTCGGAGCAGTCCCTGCGCAGCAGGATGGACCAGATGTGGGCCGCCTGGCAGGAACTCTCGAAATATCCCGAGGAGAGATCGACGCGCGAGGTGGTCAAAGAGAAGAGCGTACACCTGGCCAACGAGGTAAATAACATATACAGGCAGCTTTTTGAACTGCGCCAGGACGCGAACAGGCAGGTGGAACACCGGGTGGAACAGATTAATCTTTACGCCCGGGAAATCCGCGACCTTAACGAACGGATTCAGAAATCCGAGGCCCTTGGTGATAACCCCAATGACCTGCGCGATAAGCGTGATGCGGCAATCGAAAAGCTTTCTACTATAATAAATATCTCCGTGGGTAGAAGCGACAAGGATGAGGTAATAGTCTATATAGACGGCGAAAACCTTGTGCAGGGGAGCATATTCAGGCCGCTCAAGGTGGTCAAGAATTCTGAAAATGACGGCATGTTCGACGTTGTGTGGCGCGATACCGAAACTCCGGTATTTATCAAGAACGGTGAACTGGCCGGTCTTCTGGACGTCAGGGATAACATAATAAGGCAGAATATAAATGATATCAACTCGTACGCCATTAACCTTGCGGATCTGACAAACGAGGTTCACAAGGACGGTTTTGGAAGAAAGGGTGATACCAATAACAACTTCTTCGCGCACCTTGACATAAGCGACAACACTGAGGGTAATTTTGACCTGAACAGTGACGGCACCAACGAGGTTACAGCAATATTCAAGGTGGCGGGCAAAAACCGCGTGGATGCCTCGGCAGCAATAGGCATAAGCGGTACGCTCACATTCAGGCGTAATGACGAGTACGATTCGATCGCAGAGATAGATTACAGGGCTACCGACACCGTGAACTCGGTTATCAAACGGATCAATGACGCAAAGCTGGGTGTTGCCGCATACATAGACCATAACGGTAACTTCGCGATAAAGGCCACGCTGGCTAAGGATTCGGACAAAAAGAATTTTATGATACGGCACCTTGAGGATTCGGGGGAGTTTCTTGTGGGGCTTACGGGCGTGCTCAAGCAGAGCGGCGAAGCTGGTGCCTTTGATTACAGGCGCACCGATGATATTATGAAGTTCCTGCCTGACCGTGAGCATCTGACTATCACTCCAAAGTACAATCCTGCGGCGTACATGGCCGTTGCCAGTGAAATTATTATGGATGTTGACAAGATTGCAGCATCAAGGGGCAAGGATATCGGCGGAACAGGGGATTATAATACAACCAACGGTATAGGTGACGGTACTAACGCGCTGCAGATTGCATCTTTAAGGCACAAGGAGTCAATGGTAGACAGTAAAACCACATTCAATGATTTTTATACGGCATTAATCTCGCGAATAGGTTCTCAGGGTGAAGAGTCAAAAAACAGGCTGGAGAACCAGGAGACGCTGCTTACAAATCTTGAGAATATGCGTCAGTCTGTATCAGGCATAAACCTTGATGAAGAGATGGCTGCGATGGTTCAGTTCCAGCACGGCTATAATGCGGCAGCGAGGGTCATATCGACCATGGATAAGATGCTTGAAACCGTAATAAGGATGGGGGCATAATATGTACAGGGTAACAAACCAGATGATCAACAACACCATGACGCACAACCTTCAGCGTCATAATATAGAAATGGATAATATACAGAACAAACTTGCTACAGGCAGGAACGTGCGGATTCCACGGGACAATCCCATAGCAGCGACCAACCAGATGATGTACCG
Source organism: Spirochaetota bacterium (assembly GCA_012730035.1). Taxonomy (GTDB): domain Bacteria; phylum Spirochaetota; class UBA4802; order UBA4802; family UBA5550; genus JAAYBQ01. The sequence goes on along the minus strand of JAAYBQ010000028.1, from coordinate 748 downwards.
TACCCGGCTTACTGAAATAGACCAGTACATAAGCAACATCAATGAATCCATGTCGCGCCTTAACGAGGTGGACACGGCGCTTCAGTCCACCCTGCGTATTTTCCAGAGGATCAGGGTGCTTGCCGTACAGGGAGCGAACGGGATCTACTCGAACTTTGAAACTAAAGAGGCTGCGGCCACCGAGATAAACCAGCTCCTTGAGGAGCTGGTTGCGATTGCAAACACCAAGGGGGCAACCGGTAAATCGATTTTTGGCGGCTTCCAGACCGGCACAAAAGAGGTGCAGGACCCGTTCGTTGCCATCTACATGACCCTCACTGCAGGCAGGCAGGGTGATGCAATGATCGGCATAGAGTACAGGGGTAACACCGGCGAGCAGTTGCGGGAGGTTGCGAAGAGTGAATATCTCGGCATAAACGTACCCGGAAACAAAGTGTTCTGGGGAACGGAACAGATCCTGACATCAAATACTGATGCAACCGGTTACAGGGCTGCGAGCAACCAGGTAATAGTGATAGACGGCAAAGAGATAACCATATCTGCGGGCGACAACATCGACCTTATAATCGACAAGATAAATAATGCAGGGCTTTCGGTAATGGCATCAAAGGACGGCATAAACAACCTGAAACTGGCTACGACAACACCTCACCAGATATGGCTTGAGGACAAGGGCAGCGGAACAGTACTCCAGGACCTGGGGCTTGTTAACAGAAATTTTCCCCAGCCCCCGAACAATCTTGATACT
>JAAYBQ010000259.1 GCA_012730035.1 Spirochaetota bacterium | reverse complement strand
CACAGGATTATTGCCACTGCTGCTGCCAGGGGAAACAGCAGGTTCTCCCAAAAGTACTGCAGCTTTGATAATACCGGGTAACCGGGTGCTGACATGGTTACCTCTTTTTCGATAGCTGCCATTTCCCCGCAGGTTAGTTTCCCCTTTTTTCTGTATTGTGACATTATATTTCTGGATATTGCATCTGCCTTTTTACCGGTGATTTTTTTCGCAATATACCATGGCCCTGCCAGCAGTATTATCAGTGCGGCAAAAACAGGGGGGCCAAGCCACCAGTGAAAATAATAGCTTGCAAAGACTGCAGTTAATGGTGTCATTATAAATGCCATCGTCCCCGGTACATAAAGGGTATATTTTATTTCATCAAAATTATCCTGAAAACCTAAAGACAGGCCCCATACAATTGGATATATGGGTATAAGGAGAAAAATCATTTCCAGTTCATGGGATAATTTCTGTGGCCATGGCATCATCTGATGAGAAGAGAAAAAGGTTAAAATAACCATGTAAATTGCTGTAATGGAAAGAAAAAATACAACCTTTATAAATACTGTAATTACCGGACTGACAGTATTTATAAACCGTCTGTAAATATCAGATAAAAAGAGCATGAGAAAAAAGGAAGTTGCAAGGACAATAAAAAAAATTGACAGGGGACTGTATAGTTCAACAAGTTTACGCCCCCCGGGAAGTATTATATCCATACTGAAAAGAAGTATAATAAAAACTGTAAGATCAAAAATAAGTTCATTCAGATTTACATATTTTTTCAAAGTTAATTCCTGAACCATTTTGCAGAATAAAATGTCATATTCCCTCTGTATTTTGCTGACTTTACCGCATGCACAAAAAATTCTTAAAAACGGACTTCCCCTTAGATCAGGATCGCATTAAAACAAGAGACAGAGAATGTGTATATCGCAGATATCACCTGATCTCTGATTTATTTTATCTCTTTGGCTGTTTTCTTAAGGGTGAATACCTGGATTTTTCTGTGCATGTCGTTGATCACAGCCATCGTAAAATCACTGTTAAACGCCACTGTTAAAATCTGTCCGCTCCTGATTGTAATATTTTCAAATAGCCTGTCCTTTTCGATGTCATAGGTATATACTATGTGGTAGCATCCCCCCTTACACTTCTCTTCAGTGAAGACGATTGCGGTGCCTTCGTTGTTAAGAAGATAATTCATGCCCGGTGTAATGTTTTTTATTTTCCTGATCTCTTTAATCTGTATCAGGCCTGAAGCGGATACGTTATATATTCTGTAGATGTTGTTTTTTCCGTCAAAGAGAACGAGTCGTCTGCTGTTACCCGAAAACTGAATGGTGCTCTGGGGGTTCCCCGAATAAGGAATAGTAAATCCCTGCAGTTGTATCTCTTTGCCCGAGCCAAGATCAACAAGTACGCAACTTCCCTTCTCCTTTTCAACGAGCATCAGGTTTCCCGAGGGTGCTATAGCCATCACGTAATAGTTTTCTGTACTCATGGCATAGCCGACGCCCGTCATCTGCAGCTTTTTTGTGAATATGACCTTGCCCGAACCTGACGACACACTGCCCGACCTGACCGTTACCTGGTTTTTTTCTGAAGTAGAATATATAATTTCGCTGTTGCTCTTCCATACAAATGCGTTCACCGGTTCGTTGAATGTTTTTTTGAATGAACCCTTTGAAGACGAGGCGGTGTACAGGTATGAAGGGCCGTAATATTTACTGCCGTCTTTAGCAACGAATGCGATTGTTTTTCCGTCAGGTGAAAACCTGATGTCAGGGCCAAACATGTACTGTTTTTTCTGGAATGAAGCTATTGTTTTCCCTGCGGCGTAGGATGTTGCGGCTGAAAGCGTTATTATAGAAATTAAGATTATTATTTTTTTCATAACCTCGAAGCTCCTCCGGATTTATTGATAGTACAGCAGTTCACAAATAAATCACTTCTCTGTTGTTTCGCATGAATGTGATACGGCCGAAGTAAGAACTCCGGATGATCTTTAAATCATAATATATTTTAATTTATAACGTTCCCGGAAATTAAAGTCAAGAATATAATAATATTTCCCTGGCCATACTCCGGTACGGGCTACACCCCGGCTGGTGAGCCCTGTCGAACCACAATGCAGGTAATATATTGTATGTCACGTGAAACAGAGCTGTTCATATTACTGCCATGGATGCGGACAGCTTTGCGTTAAGCTGCAGGACCTCTAATTCAGGTCCACTTTAAAGCCGCGCAGGTTGAACCAGATGTCAAGAAGGTTTATTCTGACATAAAAGAGCGGAACATCCTTTTCGCTCCATTTCTTTTTATCATCCTCCAGGTATGCTGATGGTGCCGGGACAAGTTTAGTCCATTTCGCGTTATAGTTGCTGAACCTGTATTCTTTGACAACAGCCGATTTGACATATTTGTAATTAAGATCCAGGCCGCCAGCCATGTAAGTGCGTATTTCATAAGTGACTTCGACACGCAGGTCATACATCATTTTCCTGTTTGAATCCATACCGCCTACTGATACAATCTCTGTCACAATTTTCGGTTTATTATCTTTCTTTTCACGATTCTCTTTTTCCCAGATAAACAGATATGGCGGAATAAACACTTTATATCCGGCCTCGGTTTTTACCCCGCTGAACTGTATGCTGCCGTATATAATAAGATCTTTCTCAGAGAGCTTTGAATCAGCACGGTTCATGTCGGTGGAGTGGATAACCTGTACCAGGCCTGTATATTTGCCGTTAGCAGATGCGCTTTTTTTCAGGCTATCGCTCATTCCGGCCGGAAAACCGGAATAAACATGTGAGGACGAAGCGGTGATATCCTTACCGGTACTGCTTAACGGCTTGAAATCGGGATCATCTTTCATAAAGTCCGTAGCGAGAGTTGAACTCAACGTGAATTTCGCTCCGTCCGAAATTCTGGTTACATACTCTGCTCCCGCAGAAAGAGTCTCTTCCGGTTTTGTGCGTGGTTCAAAATTCTTTGAAGTCTGGTTTAAATCGGGTACTGAGTATTGCCTTGTGCCTTTGCCATAAGACATGTTAAAAAAATGCGATAAACCTGAATCGGGAGCGCTGTAGTAATAATTCAGGAATTTTGAATCATTTGTGAAATAGAGATCAGTAGGATGCCTTAAAAAATCATCGTATTCAGCATCTGTTTTTATATATTTGACAATCTTCATTGTTGAAACATTATATAATATTAGATACCTGATATAATTCACTTTTCCTCTATCAGCGACCTGGGGTGATTCCGCTTCAACTGCGAGAAATTTTCTGTCAGGGCTGACGCTCACATGAACCGGGTTGTAATCTCCCAGCCCGGGGATCATCTCAAAACTGGTTATTTCACCGGTAAAAATATTTATTTTTATAAGAGGAGAACCGAACTCACCCGGTATATATAAGCCTGTATTATCATGGCTGAACCAGATATCACTGCGTATATATTTATTCATCGGTTTTTTCCCTGAAAAAATATTGATCAGCTTTTTTTTACCCATATCATAAATGCGTATAGTGTCTGCGTCTTTATGTTCATTTACGGTGGCAAGGTACCGGCTGTCAGAACTCATTGCGGCTGCTTTTATTCTTGTCGGGAACTCATATACGTTCGCGTAACCTGAATTGCCTGTGGAAGGTAGTTCAATTAACTTCGAGGGTTCATTCCATTTTATCATAAAAAGATATCTTTTATCTTCACTGATAATATTATTTCCAGTCAGGGCCGGGTAAAGATTATTAAATACTGTTATTACAGTCAGTAACGTAAATATTATAACAAAGATTTTTCTGTTAAAGAATAATGTTTTAAACATCACGGCGGCCTCCTGCCTGAGAGATTATATTAAGTCAGGCTTGTTCCGGATATTTTGTCAAGATTGATATTGTCCATTTCCGCAGATGCTTCGATAAAGCTCAGTGACCGCGTCGAACCACACTCAGGCCTGGCTCAGTGCAGGCTCTACTGGAGATGTATTTGTATATTCAATAATCAGAGCCAGTTCAGGGGACTTTAAGTGTTTTAATACGGGTAGTTTCCATGAGATTCACTCTATGAAAAAGAGAAAAAATTCCGGATTTTTCTGCTTAATTCTATTACTCGAGATATCAATAGCATCCCTGGCATGCGGAGGCGGTGATGATGATAGCTCCAATTTGCCTCCTAACAGAATAGGCAAGAGTATAAATTATGTCAGCAATATGCCGGGTATAAAAGTCGATACGAAGAAGGTCAGGGAGATAATCTACCCGCTTTTTACCGTACCGGCAATTATTAAAAAAGGAGAAAATCTTTCAGTCAAGGTGGATACGGGTGGTCTTGTACCGTCAAACTGGTCCGTAACGCTGACATCGATAGATGGTTCTCCCGTTACATTCTCGAGGACACTTAATGTTATTGGAATATCCTCCGGTTCATCATACTGGAGAACAAGCTCCACAATATATGAAGTGCTGGTTGATATACCTGCTGATATATTGTCCGCCCTGTATGATATCACTGTTTCGTATAACACCTCTTCAGGAATGATAAGCGACACTCAACCGCACAGTGTATGTGTAGTCGATGAATACAACAAAGACTTCAGTTTTGTTCACCTGACCGACATGCACGTTGGTTCACCACGCAATAATCTTGATAGTACTGAAGTGAATGAAGCGGGATTCTGGAGCCCGGATAAATTCAGGCGCTGGCTTTATATCCAAAAAACCATAAGAGAGGTCAATCTTTTAAAACCGGATTTTGTAGTGATAACCGGTGACATCGTTTTCGGGCAGCTGAATCCTCTCGAATATGTTTATGAGTACGAAGAGATATACCGTGTGCTGAAAGAGTTCAAGGTCCCGGTATACATAGTTCCCGGCAACCACGACTGCTATGCACAGGATGCAATGATTACCGACGGTCAGCTCTACTGGACGAACTATTTCGGTCCCCGTTACTTTTCATTCAACTACGGCCCCTATGCCCATTTTACCGGTGCTGATTCCTTCGACTGGGATAAAAGCGACAGGGCCGGGGCGGAGCTTCTTGTAAAAACCTGGGGCGGCCAGATTCGCGAAGCTCAGATGTCATGGATAAGAAGCGACCTTGAAACGAATTCGTACAACAGGATGCCCGTCTTCACGGGTATGACAAATTCCTAACCATCTTCTCTCCGTGTGCAGTTCGACAGGCTCACTGCATCGCTCTGCGACTCTGTGTGAGACCTGTTAAGTCCAGGTTACAGCCAGTACCATGCGTAGCCGATGGATACCCGTCTTCACGGGTATGACAAATTCATTACCCTTTGCGTCTTAGCGGCTTTGCGAGAGACATGTTAAGTTCATTGACCCCCACCGGGGGTGGATGGTTAATGTTCATGAATTACTGTGAAGATTTTTCAGCCGGGGGCGTTAAGTCCAGGTTACAGCCAGTACCATGCGTAGCCGATGGATACCCGTCTTCACGGGTATGACAAATTCATTACCCTTTGCGTCTTAGCGGCTTTGCGAGAGGCCCGTTAAGTCCATAAACCCCCACCGGGGGTGGATGGTTAATGTTCATGAATTACTGTGAAGATTTTTCAGCCGGGGGCGTTAAGTCCAGGTTACAGCCAGTACCATGCGTAGCCGATGGATACCCGTCT
>JAAYBQ010000006.1 GCA_012730035.1 Spirochaetota bacterium | reverse complement strand
CAGCAATTATTATTCCGGTTCCACCATCTTCACCGAGATGGTAGTCATAAAGGTCACCACCTACAAGTTCCATCGGCATATATATTGCCTTGATGTCCAGCCCGTCAATTTCAGGGAGCTTTTCGGGAATTATGGAATTTTGAATTCTCCTGGCGATTTCCAGTTCTCTCTGAAGATTTTCGAGCCTGTTATGTTTGCCTACAGCTTCTTTCAGGGTTATGAGCATGTCAACACGTGCAAGAAGTTCTCTCCGGTCGAATGGTTTTGTCAGGTAATCGTTCGCGCCTGCTTCAAAACCGGCGACAATATCCTGGATGCGGTTTTTTGCAGTAAGGAGCAGAACGGGCAGATCGTAAAGTGAATATTTTTCACGTATAAGCCTGCATACATGGTATCCTGTCATTTTGGGCATCATAACATCCAGTATAACAAGATCAGGCGCGTTGTGGTTTATCAGGTTCACCGCATCCATTCCATTGTCTGCGGTCAGCAGTGTATACCCTTCAAGGTTTAGTTGGTTCTGCATTACTTTGATATTTACCGGTTCATCGTCAACAATAAGTATTGATGCTCCCGGAAGTGTATTTCTTTTCGGAGGGTGATTGATGAAAGTCTGAGTCTCGTCGCTTAGCATCGCGGCGTTTTCAGGTTTATATGATTTGTCAAGGTATGACCTGGGACTGGAGGTGTCGAGAAGTTCATCCCTGTTGCCAGGGACCAGCGGTATTGTAAAGGTGAACTCGGAGCCTTCACCCTGTGTCGATGTAACACGGATTTTACCGCCATGCAGTTCGACAAGGCTCCTTGTTATGGCAAGTCCAAGTCCCGTTCCACCGTAACTGCGTGAATCAGATGAATCTATCTGGTTAAAGTGGTCAAAAATTTCATCAAATTTGTTTTCCGGAATGCCTATTCCCGTGTCTTTTACCGAGACAGTTGCCATGTTGCCCGATTCATGTGAAGAAATTGTTATGTAACCGGAATCTGTAAATTTTACGGCATTTCCGAGAAGGTTATACATTATCTGCTGCAGCCTGTTTTCATCGGCGAATACGGGCTGTGATGCGGGATTGATATTGTTTATTATTTTTATCGGTTTTTTTGATGCAGACGGAACGATCAGCGAGATAACAAGTTCAGTGACCTGTCGAAGATCAACCGGTTTTTTCATGAGCATCAGGTCGTTGTTCTTCATTTTTGAAAAATCGAGAAGGTCGTTTACAAGGTGCGTTAGCCTTCTGCCGCTTAATACTATCATGTCAAGGTTTGATTTTTGATCGGGATTTATCTTTCCTGCAGCACCATCTATGAGAGATTCAGCTATGCCGATAATACCGGTCAGTGGAGTTTTAAGTTCATGTGAGGTGTTCGCAAGGAATTCATCCTTAAGTTTTGAAGTTTTGACCAGTTCATCGTTTATGGTAAGAAGCCTGTTCTTCGCGGTTTTCAGGTTAAGTACCATGCTGTTAAATGTTGATGCGAGTTCACCAAGTTCGTCATCCCTGTCAATATTTACTGAACAATCAAGGTCTCCTTCGCTTACTTTTCGGGCACTGCGTTTTAGTTTAAGTATGGGCGCAGTGATATAGTCGGCAAGCAGCCATGAGATGAATATGGTTAAAATAAAGGTGATAAGTGATACAATAACTGCAATTTTAACCATCGATTGTTTGAAAGAAGCTATTTCGCGTTGAAATAATTCTATAACAACAAGTCCATTCGCCACACCTTTGCTGTCGCGAATAATACCATATATGGTAGAAAGATTTTCTCCATAAATACTGGTTTGTTCTGATCTCGTTTCAACAGTATTTACCTGGCCTTTTATAATCTCCTTGCATCTTTGAACCACAGCATCGGATTCCATGTATAATTCACCCGGTATGCTCTGAGATTCTTTTTCAGCAGTAAAAGAAAAGTAGACCTCTACCTGTTGTCCGTCAATATCAAATTTTACGAGCGATTCCCTGTTACGGATATCGATATTTTTACCGCTTGACGAGAGTGTAAGCGGCTCACGTGAAAGTATTTTTGCAAGCTCCATTTTGTCCAGCAGAATCCGGCCGTCACCGGTTATTAGCAGTTCATAATTTGTATTTTCAATTTTTACAATAAATGACCCGGTGTAAATTTTTTCATTATATTTTATCTGGATTTCATCATTCTTACCTATAGTAAGCGCAAAACCGAAAAATTTTGAAGTTATCCAGACTGTGTCAGTCTCAAGAATATCCGAATCTACGATGTAAGTTAGCATATCTTTTATTTCATCGTATCCCAGTGTGAACAAATAGGTTATGTAATCTTCATGTTTACGCAGGTCGTTCAGGTATTTCAGATATTTTTTGTATTCAGGATTGGATGCAGACGAGAGAGACGTAAACTCTTTGTGTATATTACCATCGATGGCCATGGCAATTGATCTGGCTAATGACTGGCGGCTTTCAATGAATGATTTATAGTAAAGTCCTCCTGCAAACCTGTATAAAGAGAATCCCAGTGATACGGCTATAACCAGATTTATTATTAACGAGAATAATATTATTTTTTTGCGCAGGTTCTTTTTCATAATTATAAATCCTTTAGATGATAAATTAAGAATTGAGGCAGAAAGCAACCGGCATATAATAAGAATTAATTTTACGTAATGTCTGTCAGGTAAAAAATGCCGCAATCGCACATTAATAGCGTTAAACAATGTTCACTGAATAAAATGGCTGTCAATATAAAATTAAAGAAGAAATTTTATAATGAAAAAGCTGAATAAACTAACTCAGGTGTTGAAAGGATAATATTAAATTTGTATTATTATAGTTATTAAAACTATCCGGATGGATTTTTTCGTTTAGAATATTTTTCATTGGAGTAAAGAATGAATAAAAACTTGATCAGGGACAAAATCAGAAATCTTGGGATATCCAAAAAACTTATTTTCAGTTTTGGAACAATTGTGCTGCTTCTTGTGCTGGTCATCTCTTTTCAGATTTACAGTATGAGTTACCTTAAAACCCTGCAGTCAGAAAGTGCCTCAAGCGGACAGGCTTCTGAAATAGTAAGGGATATTAACAATAATATGACAAATATTTACGCGATTTTTTCAGACCTGCTTATAAATCGTAATTTTAATGAATTTGAACAGAATCTGTCGCAGGCAAAAAAGCAGAGGGAATATGATATGGCCGCGCTTGATAAATTTATTTCCACGGATGAAGACCGTGTGCGGCACTCCGATACAGATGCTTCATACGGTGAGATGCTCGATCTGCTTGAACAGGCTTATCCCATTGTAAAAATTTCAGAAGGTATAACCGGTGAAATTATGATCCTCGATTCTGGAATTGACAACTATAGAACAACTGTTAGTGAAAATATAAAATATTTTATTGATAAATATACTAATGATGCCAAAAATTCTGTGCTTAGTTTTAATAAACAGTATAAATATGCTTTCACTTTCGGTATTATACTTACATTTGTTTCACTTCTATTGTGCGGTATAATGATATATCTGCTGTATAATTATATTACAAATTATATAAGAAAAGACGTTGAGTTTGCAAACAGGCTTGCTGATGGTGATCTCACGAGCAGGATAGAGATAAAATCAGGCGATGAGTTCGGACACCTTGCATCTTCCCTTAACAAAACAGTCGATAATCTTGAGACTATGCTCGGCAACATTCAATCCGGAATGACCGTTCTTGCCCAGGCTGTTGAAGAGATAGCCTCGGGCAACCAAAACCTTTCCCAGCGCACTGCAGAGCAGGCATCATCGGTAGAAGAGATTGCAGCGACAATCGAAGAATCCTCTGCTGCTTATAAGCAGAATTATGACAATGCGAAGGCAACAAGTTCTCTGGCGAACAAATCCTCTGAACTTGCGCAGACCGGTGGCACACTTGTGAATGACGCAATATCAATGATGGAAAAAGTTAACAGTTCAAGCAGAAAGATATCCGAAATAATTGATCTGATTAATGGCATAGCCTTCCAGACAAATCTGCTCGCGCTTAACGCTGCCGTCGAAGCTGCGCGTGCCGGTGAACAGGGACGCGGTTTCGCAGTCGTAGCCGCCGAGGTAAGGAACCTTGCGCAACGTTCTGCCGGCGCCGCAAAAGAGATCGGAAACCTTATACAGGAATCTGTAAATAATGCCACTGCGGGAAGTGAAAAAGTTAACAGCAGTGGAGCTGCACTGAAAGATATAATCGAATCTTCTATAAGTGTGAACAGCATGGTTTCTGAAATAACAACCGGCATGGATGAACAGAAAACAGGACTTGACCAGATTAATAATGCAATAACAGACCTTGATTCAATGACACAGCAGAATGCCGCACTTGTCGAGGAGATCGCATCGTCCAGTGAAGAGATGAGAGGCCAGGCGATGGAATTGAGAGAAATGATTTCAATGTTTAAAATAAATGAAATCAGTTAATAGTACTATCGTAATCGATGTTTTAAAGCGGGTTTGAAGTTAAATTCCACTTTTTTACTATGCCGCGTTATTATCTGCATAACAACCGGGTGTTCACGTATATGAGTTCAGTCTTAAAAATTG
>JAAYBQ010000258.1 GCA_012730035.1 Spirochaetota bacterium | reverse complement strand
ATACTATTCATAATGGGGCGAAAAATTAATACTATTTTTTGCCCCATTATTCTTTTTCTTTTAAAAAAACGCCTAACTCAAGTAATAAGTTGACACCGGAATCTTTTTATTGGGAACTGCACCGGGGCTGATCATGAAAAAAGACATACGCAAAGATCCAATGTACATATACCTTCTGCTGCTGACCATAGGATCAACAGCGGGACTGCAGGGATGGACAACACTTTTTAACAACTTCGCAGTCGAGAACGCGCACCTTGACGGTTTCCAGGTCGGGGTGATCCAGTCGGTGCGGGAGATTCCCGGTTTTCTTTCACTGCTGGTAGTTTATGTTCTGCTTATATTCAGGGAGCACAGGCTGGCATTTATCTCGGTATTTTTATGCGGAGCTGGAGTTCTGGCTACCGGCTACCTGCCCTCTTTCAGCGGGCTGCTGGTAACCACCACGGTAATGTCCCTTGGCTACCATTACTACGAGACAACCAACCAGTCCCTTACACTTCAGTACTTTACGCAGAAACAGTCGCCCGTGGTATTTGCCTACCTGCGCAGCATGACAGCGCTTACCAATGTTATTATAGGCGCGCTTATATGGGCCGCGTCCATGTTCCTTGAGATATCCTCACTTTTTCTTATATCAGGTACAGCGGTTATAATCTTTTCGATAGCCGCACTCAGGGTAGATCCGGTGCGCGACGACCTGCCGTCACAGCATAAAAAAATGATTTTTCGCACCAGGTACTGGCTCTACTACCTGCTTAACCTGCTGAGCGGTGCTCGCAGGCAGATATTTATAGTCTTTGCAATACTGCTGCTCGTTGAACGGTACAGGTTCACCGTTACTCAGATTACACTTCTGTTTCTTATAAATAACGTGATCAATTACTTTCTGTCGCCATACATAGGCAGGGCGATCAACCGTTTCGGAGAACGGAAGGTGCTTTCGCTTGAATACTTCAGCATTATATTCATATTCCTGGCTTACGCGTTTATCGACAATGCCCTTGTAGCAGCGGGGCTCTATGTACTTGACCAGATATTCTTTAATTTCGCAATAGGCATTCGCACATATTTTCAAAAAATAGGTGACCCGGCCGACGTGGCGCCTTCAATGGCAGTGGGTTTTACAATAAATCATATCGCCGCTGTTGTGCTGCCGGCTTTCGGCGGCGCGCTCTGGCTAATTGATTACAGGATACCGTTTATCGCGGGGAGCGTGCTGGGTGTGTGTTCGCTTTTAACTGTGCAGATGATGAAAGAGACCAACAGCCCCCTGTCCCCCTTGTCTGTCGATTAAGTGGGTTAGAGGGGGCTAAAGCATCCGGTGTCCTTTGGTCCCGATGAATTACCGATTAACGCAAGAGGTTCACATGAACGAAAAATTATACGCTGCAGTTGAAAAAGGCAAAGAGCTTGTTTCATCCGGCAGCTTTGACTTTGCCGAGATCAGGCTTTCATCGGGCAGAGGCACATCCATATCGCTTTCAGGTGAGAACACCGACGCGGTCACATCGGCTGATTCTGTTGCCGCATCTGTACGCGTGCTTAAAAACGGCTCATGGGGATTCGCCACATTTAATGACCTTTCGTCTGTTGAAAAATTTTTCAGAAGCGCCGTGAACTCCGCATCAATAGTTGTGCCAAAGGTTAAGTCCGGTATATCCACGGGCAAAGCTGTTACCGGAAAATTTTCAACAAAAGTGTCAAGGGACTTTAACACCGTAAGCATTGACGAAAAGTTCGAGCTGTTAAACGGATACAACAAAATCCTCAGGAATGCAGAGCAGATCCAGACCACACGCGCAGTTTACAGGGATGGACATTCAGACTATGTTTACCTGAACAGCGAGGGATCTCACCTTGAGTACGACAGATCATACTGCGGCATATCCCTCGCCTCTGTGGCAAAAAAGGGCGCGCTTGTCCAGCCATACAATGAATCGGTATCCGGCTACGGCGGATTTGAAATCACCGAAAACCGCGACGTTTTGGCAGAAAAAGTAGTAAAGACTGCCTGCGACATGCTGGACGCAGAACCTGTTGAAGGCGGCCGGTACAGAGTAATTCTGGACCCTAAACTTAGCGGTGTATTTATTCATGAAGCATTCGGGCACCTTTCTGAGGCTGACTTTGTCTACGAGAACCCTTCGATGCGCGAAGTGATGGTGTTAGGGAGGCAGTTCGGCCCCCATGAACTGAACGTCATAGATGACGGCAGCATTGAACATATAGCAGGGTATATACCATTTGACGACGAAGGTATCCTTCCGTCAAAAACCTATCTTATTTGCAACGGCATACTTTCGGGCAGACTCCATTCACGCGAAACAGCTGACAAGATGAACGAAGAGACAACCGGAAACGGCAGGGCCATTGGAGTGATGAAGCAGCCCATAGTACGAATGACCAACACATGCATTGAGAACGGCCCGCACAGCCGCGACGAAATATTCGCGGCAATGGATGACGGGCTTTACGCCGTAAGTTACATTGGAGGCCAGACTAATCTTGAGATGTTCACGTTTACCGCGGCATACGGCTACAGGGTAAAAAACGGAAAGCCCGGAAAAATGTTCAGAGACATTATACTATCAGGGAACGTATTTACAACATTAAAAAATATATCCATGATCGGGAACGACCGTGAAATGTTCGGCGGACTTGGAGGCTGCGGCAAAGGGGGCCAGGGACCGCTGCCCGTAACACTGGGCGGACCGCACATGCTGGTAAACGACGTTCTTGTAGGGGGCGGAAAATGATCAATCGCGTCACTAAAACGATTCCGGCCGGGACAAGGTGGTTCGACATAGTACATGTTTCGGGAAGAAGTACACCGGTAAAGTTCAGAAACAACAGGCTCCATTCACTTACAGAAAACGAAAACTCAGGGACAGGCGTGCGCCTTAACATAGAGGGCCGCACCGGGTTCTCCAGCACAAACGATGACTCGAACATTGAACACATCGCAAAGACAGCAGCCTCGCTCGCCCGATTCGGCGACATCGAAAACTTTACTCTGCCATCCGATACCGTAAGCCTCTTTGATCCATACGACCCTGCGATAGAAACATTTAATCTGCAAAAAGAAATAATCGCGTGCGAATCCGCCATAGATGAACTGACGCGCCGCTTTCCCGGTATAAGCTTAGACATGGGGATCACATCTTCCACCGGCAGCATGCAACTTGCCAATTCAAGCGGTGTTGACATAGCGTACCGCGACTCGTATTACTCCGCATCAATTTCTGCAACACTTGTGCTCAGTGACGGCGCGCGTATAGAGACCTGGGAGGGCGAATCGCACACGCGGCCTGAACCATTCAGCGCCATGACAGCAAGAATTGCCGGAAAAATTGAACAGGCCATGACCGTGCGAAAAATTGAAAGCGGCATGTACCCGGTTCTTCTTCCACCGCCGGCATTCGGCAGCCTGCTGGGACTTGTGATTTCCGGTTTCAGCGCAGTACCTGTATGGAAAGGGGTATCACCAATGGCGGGCAAACAGGGGCAGAACCTGTTCAGTGAAAAACTTACAGTCAGGGACAACCCGCTTATTAAAGGTTCACCATACAGCATACCCTTTGACGCAGAGGGGGTAAATGTCAGAGAGAAGTTCCTTATAAACAACGGTGTTGTCGAAACATTTATCGCGGACTTAAAGTACGCCGAAAGGCTGGGCATAGCCCCCACGGGGAACGCGTCGCGCGGTTACGCATCTCTTCCCGGGCCGTCGTTTACCGGTATAGAAGTTAACCCGGGGTCAGAGCCCCATGAAACTATGCTTTCATCCATAAAGCGAGGTATAGTGGCCCACCAGTTTATAGGACTCGGACAGTCCAATACAATCACCGGTGACTTTTCGGCAGGCATGGACCTTGCTTACCTTGTTGAAGACGGCAGAATCACCGGACGGGTAAAGGACTGTATGATCAGCGGGAACATAATAAAACTTCTTGCCGGCGAGATTGACCTTAGCAGCGACAGGGAACGCAGAGGATCATCCGTGCTGCCGTGGATGCTGTTCCCTCAGGTTAACATAGTGGGGTAAGGAGAGCGGGGACGTATACTTATAAAAACTGTGCTCCGTTATTTATAATGCATCTCCCATAGTGAAATTTAATTTGAAGATTCACCGTCCCATCCGGCAATGCGTGCGAGCATCCACCACATAGCCTT
>JAAYBQ010000257.1 GCA_012730035.1 Spirochaetota bacterium | reverse complement strand
CCGCAATGCGGACCTCTCCATTATCCTTTATCTCGGATGTCTTGTATTCAAGGTTCGAGATTACCCATTTTTTATTGTCTTTGTTCTGGTAGGTTGTCTGAAGCAGAAAACTTGTTGTATAATCGTAAAGGGGTATGAGCGATACATCGCCCTCGGGAAAGATTGTTGCAGCGTTGGTGCGGAAGTATTCATCCATTTTAGTGCTGTAGAATTTGTAGAATTTGGACTGGTATTCTTTTTTAAGGGCTTTGTATTCCATGGGCAGGTTCATCTCTACGTCAAAATCGACAGACTTGCTCAGTTCACCGGGGATCAGGTAGAATCCGAAATTCATGCGCGTATGATAAAATCCTTTGTTAGCCTTTGATTTGAGAACTTCACCCACGGGCAGCGAGTACGTAAGATTATCCTTTTTACTGAGTATTACTCCGATTACCTTGCCTTCTTTATCAAGCAGGGGGCCGCCGCTGTTGCCGGGGTTAACGTCAGAAGAACTTTTGAGAAGTTTAAACCTGCCCGATTCAGGTTCGGGCATAAGGCCGAGCAGTTCCCCTTTTCTGATCACAATCCCTTCGCCGTAGGCGTTGCCCACAGAATAGACATACTCGTTGGTTTCGTAATCTTTGTTCAGTTCAAACCATGTTGAAAACTTTCTGTCTTTAACTGTAAATTTGACAAAATCTTTATGTGTATCAAAACCGGTTATGTTTTGTATTTCAAAAACGTTGCCATCTTTATCACGTATAAACGCCTTTACATAAATTTTTGAATCCCTTGTAAGGCTGAGCACATGGCCCGCTGAAAGAAGCTCGGTATCTGAAATTGCAAAAGCTGTGCCTATTGAATAGTATTTGTCAGTGCGTATGTTGTATGGAATTTCGTCCCATGGAAGTTCTTTTTCATAACTGAGGCTGTCGATTACGGGTTTTTCTACAAGAACCTCAAAACATGCGTTTGAAATCATTTTCTTTACGTCCCTGGTCAGTTCAATCCCGTTGGAATTATTCTGCCCGGTGGTTGCGCAGGATAGAATAAACATCACTGCTACCGCGCTGATAAAAGCATGAAGCTGTTTTAGTTTCATAAAATCTCCTTGTTGCCTGCTTCAGATAATACTGAAAAGCATTTAAAATCTAATCAAAAAAATACCCGTACCGATAAAAGTCAAGCACTTAAGGTGCCTGCGGCGGACTATTTGCTCCTCCGCGGCAGGTTTTACAGGCTTTCTTCCAGTAAGGGGTATTATTCTATTACTACTTTTTCGATAATTATTGGTTTTTCTTTGCCTTTAACGTTTATGGGATTAACGGCTTCTGTGGTGAATTTTCTTTTTGATTTCTCAAGAGTATCCCGTGTAACAAGTATCTCTTCGGCCGCGGCGTGCGAGCAGAGTCTTGAGGCCAGGTTTACAGTGTCGCCTATGGCTGTATGGTTCATCCTCATGCTTGAGCCGATATTGCCTATAACAACATCGCCGGAGTTTATCCCTATACCCACCTCGAATATTGCGTGCCCCTCCTTAAGTCTTTCCATGTTGGCCTTTTTGATCGATTTGACAATGTCTATTGCCGATTCGACAGCCCTCTCGACCTTGTTCGGGCCTTTAAAGACAGCCATTATTTCGTCACCTACGTAGGCATCGATATCACCTTTTTTTGACAATATTGTCTCGGTCTGCAGGTTAAGGTAGAAGTTGAGAATCTCTATAACTGTTTCGGGTGAATTCTTTTCAGAGAATGATGTAAAACCCCTTATGTCCGAGAAGAGAAAGACCATGTTTTTTCTTTCCGTGCTGCCAAGCTCTACGTTGCTGGACATATCTGAACTTTTGCCTATCATACTCCTTGCAGAACTGGAGACAAATTTTTCAAGGTGGTACTTAATTGTTATTTCATCTATCATCTTGTTGAATATATCGCCCAACCGCCCTATTTCGTCATTGGTCTTTATCTGTATTTTTGAATCCAGGTTGCCCGCGCTTACCGACAGTGCCCACCGTTCAAGTTTTTTAAGGTTCTTGATCATAAAGTTAAGAACAAAGCGGTAAAGAAAGAGTCCCAGCAGTATCATGACTGCCGCGATTATAAGCATCCTGTATATGGTCTGGTCGAGCTCTGTGCGGATAAGGTCGGTGTTGAATATTATGGCAAGGGATCCGAGTTTTTTTATGTTTTCAATATGTCCGGCAATGGTATCCATTGTTGCCAGTATTTTGTCGTTTATCTCTTTTGCCTTCTGGGGCATGTCCTGCACATAAGCTTTTGTCTTAAGCGTTTTCTGCTGCACAAGCCATTTGTCGCGGAACATCCATCTCTGGCTCTGATCTACCCTGCGGTCGCGGAGTATCATGATGTTGCCGAAGAGTTTAAGAAACACGAAGTCTATGTCGCCGGCCTTTATTACTTTTTTGGAGATTGATTTATCCTTCGGCTGCTTTCTGGGGTCAAAGTCTTTTCCCAGTATATCTTTGTATGTCTCCCACATGTAGCTGTAGATTTTATCGCGTTCTTTTGGCTCCGCCTCGTGGAATTTTTTGTAGTATTCCCTGTAATCCCTGAGCAGCTGAACCACATTACCCTTGTGCAGGAATATGGGATAGACTATGGCCCGGTATCTTTTCTTTTCAATGGTATCCTTTTTTTTGAAGATGTTTAAGAGCGACGTGCTCGTGGCTGTGTCGATTTCTTCTATTATTTCCTCCTCGATCACAGTCTCTTTTTTGTTCTTTTTCTCTTTTACATTGGCCGGCGCTGTAAGGGGCTTGCCCGGAATATCAGCGTAGTCGTAAAGCAGAAGTTTTTCCTCCTCCTGCTCAAGGCAGTCTTCGACATAGGGGTAGACCTTTTTGCGTTTGTAGTCTGTTTCGTCGGTGCTGAATTTTACGGCACCCTTTTCGTCGGTAAGTATTATTTTGTAGATGTCCCTGTTGTAGCTCTGGTAGTTTATGGCTTCTGTGGTGATCGTTTCGTATTTAAGGTTAAGTTCCTGGTCTGTTGTTTTTATCGTTTTATCAAGATAGAATTCGGCAGGACCCGTAAGTATGTGTGTAAGGGCCATGGCCTTGGTGTTCTTTTCATCTTCAAGAAGGCCCCGCTGGTTTATGTACATGATGAATGTGAGTACAGATATTATCGCAATCATCACAAAAGATAAAATAAGAAGATAGCGTATTCGGATTCCGAAATATACCTCACGGATACCCGGGAGATTCGTTTTATTCCTGCTGAAAATTGACATTACTTACCTCTGGATTAAATATTGTTGCTTTGAATGAAAACTGCCCGCTTATACAAGCCCGGTTTTTCCGGCCAGGTAAAAGTAACAGGCATTTTATACACAGGGCAGCACCGGGTTTGCAGTCAGGGAATTGATTTAACTGATGTACTGCTTTAATTGATAATAGGTGCGGCTGTATAAAAATTCAAGTCCTTTTATTCCTGAAAATTAAAAATTGATCCGGAGCGGGCTTGTTTAAAAAACTTTTAATATTTTTACCTGAATAAACATTCAGTTTTGAATATTGAATTTGTTTGGGATGCAACTACATAATACGATAATTTATTGACAAAACCGCTGCATGGCATATTAAAATCGGTTCATGCATTTTCCCCGATTTGACATCCAGGAAGAGGATAATCCCCTCTACATGGCCTATCGCAGGTCAGTGTGGGAAAATGACGCAATGGAATGTGCCCCGGTTCGTGTCGGCAGGAACATGCTCATCGTTCCCGGGTACAACCGCGAAGTTGATCGGGGCGGATTAATGACACTCTTCACCGATTCGCGTCCTGCCTTCGGTGACGGCCGTCATCCCACAACAGTTCTCTGCCTGACCCTGCTTGAAGAATTTATT
>JAAYBQ010000256.1 GCA_012730035.1 Spirochaetota bacterium | reverse complement strand
TAAAAAACAGTATAAGCCATCCCGCGGAGGGGATGGTCAGGAGCATTTCGTTCCTTTTGTTTTTTATTCCGGGCATTATTCCTGCTGCTCCGATTCGCTTTCTATCTCGGCCATTATCTCTTCGTCCGGCAGTGTAAGCAAGGCTTCATCTTCAAGCTTGTACTGTTCAAGCATGTAGCAGTAGTCAGCATGCCACGAGAGCCAGACTTCGTCGCCCCATGTAATTATCTTCTCGTCAAGCATGTACCTGTCGTGAAGCCGTTTTGTCTCTATAAGATACTCGTTAACCTTTACCCAATACTTAGTGTGGTACCCAAGGTAGATTATCTCTTTAACAGTACCTTTTACTATGTTGTACTTTTCAGGAAGTTCAGGTTTCTGGATCGAGACAGAGAACTTTTCGGGCCTTATGCTTATGTATACGCGCTCACCTTTGCGGATCTTCTTGTCGTTGTAAACGGTTACGTCCGTGAACCCGTCAATGTGCAGGGTGCTGTAAGGCTCATCAACGTCGACGACGTCACCTTCAAAAAAGTTCGTGTCCCCTATGAACGCCGCGACAAAACTGGTGCGGGGCGCTTCGTATATCTGGGCCGGGGTTCCCACCTGTTCAACAAGGCCTTCGTTGAGCACCGCGATGTTGTCGCTAAGGCTCATTGCCTCGCTCTGGTCATGGGTAACATAGAGAAAGGTTATTCCCACCTCGTCGTGAATGTTGTCCAGGTCAACGAGCATGCGCTGCCGCAGCTTAAGATCAAGCGCGGCAAGGGGTTCATCGAGCAGGAGTACGTTGGGCTTGTTGATAAGGGCGCGTGCAATGGCAACGCGCTGCTTCTGCCCGCCGCTCAGCTTGTCGGTTCTTTTGTAAGCATGGTCTGTAAGCTGTATCAGCTCAAGGTATTTGAACACTTCTTCTTTTATTACTTTTTCTTTGACGCCGGATATGCGAAGTCCGAATGCTATGTTTTCAAATACATTCAGGTTGGGAAAGAGCGCGTAGTTCTGGAAGACCGTGTTTACCTGGCGCATGTTAGGGCTTAGCCTGGTAATATCCTCGCCGTTAAGTATTACCCTGCCGCAGTCCGGTTCCTCCAGTCCTGCACAGATGCGCAGAAGCGTGGTCTTGCCGCAGCCGCTGGGTCCCAGTAGTGAAAAGATCTCCCCTTTCTTTACAGTGAGGGATACATTGTCGAGCACCTTGTGCGAGCCGAAACTCTTTGAAATTCCCTCAAAGACAAGAAAGTCCTCCATTAATGCTCCCCCCGGCAGATGTATGCATGACGCGTAATGATCTATTCTATAAGTTTACGTTGAATATTATTACAGCAGCGGTAAAATAGTTCAAGAGAAAAAATCTTACGATGGAAAAACATTTATACAGGATCAACAGGGGCGGAATAACATGCAGCTGAATAAATTGCGAATTAAGCGGTCTGGCCGTAGTGTTCTTTGATATATTTCCAGTCAAGATTATCTCCCCTGACCTCTTCAATCATTTTACAGTCGTGAATATCCTGAAACCGGGATGATTTTTTTTCATTATATAAATATCTTCTATTGAAAGAACCGGGATTGATGAATCCTTGTAGTCAATAAAAGTAATTCTGTTTTTGGCGTTCCGGCTAAAATCCCGGTTTCGTGATATAAGAATATCAATGATTGTTTCTTCATCGTTAATGCCGACAAATCGCCAGACATCAAATTCACCGGCTTTTAAGGGCTCGTGGTGTTTTTAATATCGCAAAATTTTTTTTTGAGAGACTGTTCAATTTTATTAAGTGGATTGTCTGTAAAAATAACAAAGTCTATGCCGGTAGTTGCACGGGGAATTATGTGAATACTGAATGCGAATCCGCCGGCCAGCTCGATAAGTTCAAAGGTCTTTTTAAGATTGTCGGCCATTCTTTGATGTTCAGGGGTCATAGATCTACCGGCTTTCAGTTGGTTTATCAATCGATACCTGAGTTGACCGGATTTGTCAAGAGAAAAGAGATGAGTCCGCGGCTTGCGCGTCTCGCGGGTCATGTAAAAAATAATTGATTTTTTAGTGCTGCCGGCTGAACTTATTCAGGTTATTCCCTTTGCCAGGATATGAAGTGATGAAGTTTATAAAAACCTGCATTCTTATTCTGTTTTTTCTGATGTATAACGGCTGTGGCGGTAACACAGGCGACAGTCTCTCTGCCGGGGTGGATTCACAGTGGCCTGATTTAAACACACCGGTAATATTTGTCCATGGGCTCTCGGCTACAGGGGGAGATTCATTTTATAATATGTACGAAAAGTTCTGCTTATATGGATTCCCCGAAAGCAGAATGGCCATACCGCTCCTGCCGCGAATAAACGCCGGCGCCTTTAACGGAAATTACGCATGGTACACTCCGGTTTCACCCTTAAGTTACAGCGCGGCACACTGGACAGCGAACTATATTAATGCAGACAGCCTTAAAGAGGTAATTGACCTGCTTGCCCCGGGACCGCGTTCAAAGGTTAACCTTGTGGGCCACAGTAACGGAACTGCCGTAATTCTTAAACTGCTTGCAAAGTACCCCGTATATTCCGGTAAAATAAAAAAAATAGTATTCATATCGGGCTTCGCCGATCTATCAGGCGCGGACGGCCTGGACAATATTGTTTCAGACCTGAACAGCTGCATGCCTTTTTCGGATCTGCCTCCGGATATTGAGTATTATGCCATATCATCGGAATCTGACGCGAACATCAATCTTTCTGAAACTATTTACGGCAGGCCATCCAAGAATAACCTCGAGCCCTTCGGCAACACAATACGCTACTGGCCGATGGATGAATCTGACCGCATCGTTGAAACAAATTTTAACGTAACAGGCATGGATCACCAGGCTATACTCACCAGCGAAAAGACCATCAGGCAGGTTTTTACATGGCTAACCGGCGTGTCGCCCGGGGTGGAGGTTGAGCCAGCCCTGATTACTGCAGGGGGCAGGATTGTAGCTGCCTCCGGATACTCGCAGCAGGGAGTTGCTTCAGGTTCAGTTAAGCTGGAGTACTATGATCCCTTAACGGGTTCGGTTACGGGCCTTGCGGGTGAATGCGCGATCTCATCAGGAGGACGCTACTCAATAAGCGGTGTAAGTACGTCGCGGTATCTTAAAATGACAGTCCGGGCAAACGCCGATGTTAATGTCTACTTTTTTGCAGAGAGAATAAAGTACAACAACAGCGCGCTCGATTTTAATGCTCCTGAACGTATTGCCTCCGACAACTTAAACGGGATGGTCTCTGTACAGGTAATCTGCCGTTATTCATATCTCAGTTCAACGGTGTACAAAAAAAGAAGGTCCGACAGTTTTTCAGGCAGGGTCAGAGCTGAAGGGTGCTCCGAAGTAATTCTGGACAGCAGTTGCATCCCCATGTCCGTGCCCTCCTCATACCTGTCAATAAACCTTGCGAACTTCGGATCAACTGATACAACAACCGGCACCGGCAATTCGTTCAACTTTGACCCGGATGCACTAAACAGCTATGCCTCAAAAAATGTTTATTTTACTGCTGACCTGCAGAACATGGGGGTAAAAACTACGGTTATGATTAATGGCGCTGACCGCAGCAATAATATCCGGAACCACATTGTCTATCTATACCCGCCGGTAATGCCCTGAGAAAATTATTCTTTT
>JAAYBQ010000027.1 GCA_012730035.1 Spirochaetota bacterium | reverse complement strand
TCAGCTTATCCAGAAGCATGTCATACGAAAGCCCGGAATGCTGCCATAATTTGGGATACATGCTGATGCTGGTAAAACCAGGCAGAGTATTAATCTCATTAAGAAAGAATTTACCCGTATTCCTTTCGAGAAAAAAGTCCACCCTTGCCATGCCTGAACAATTAAGCGCCAGAAATGCTTCAACTGCAACCCGCCCCATCTCGTCAGACTTCTGCCTGTCAATTTCTGCCGGTATGAGCAATTCTGCTCCATCGGAATCGATATACTTTGCCTCGTAAGAATAAAACTCATGATGCGGCCTTATTTCGCCCGGTCCCGACACCTGTGGCCTTTCGTTTCCGAGAACCGAAAACTCAATCTCGCGTGCGTTTACAGCCTGCTCAACCAGTATAACACTGTCCCATTCAAAAGCCTCATCTATTGCACTGCCAAGGTCGGGCGCGGACTTAACCTTGCTGATCCCCACTGAAGACCCCGCATTACACGGTTTGATAAAACATGGAAAACCGAATCGCGAAACAACAGCTTCTTTCACCGCTGACGGATTATCAATCCACTCACCTTTTCTGATTTTAATCCAGGGGACTACTGGTATCCCCGCATCGCGAAGAAGTCTCTTGGCAATATCCTTGTCCATGCCAACTGCCGAGCCGCAGACATCGGCACCCACGTATGGAACCATTGCAAGCTCAAGAAGCCCCTGCAGCGTACCATCCTCGCAGAATGTGCCATGCACAACAGGGAAAACAACATCTACTTCAACTTCTGCATT
The DNA here is from genome assembly GCA_012730035.1 of Spirochaetota bacterium. Taxonomy (GTDB): domain Bacteria; phylum Spirochaetota; class UBA4802; order UBA4802; family UBA5550; genus JAAYBQ01. The sequence continues at coordinate 1,597 of JAAYBQ010000027.1, read as the reverse complement.
ATTATCACAATTGCGGATACAGAGCTTACCATTGCATTCATAATGATTAACAGTCCAGCTGCCGGTTTTATTCAGTTTGAGTATATGCCCAAAATCTTTATCCTCGACAACTTCGGGTTCATCCTGAACATACCATCTGCCGTCGCGGTCTATACCTATTGCAGTAACATGATACTTTGACCTGTCAAGAAACCTTATAACCGATGCGGCCGAACACCTTGAAACATCATGCTCGCCCGAGCGGCCGCCGTATAAAACTCCAACCCTGATCATGTTTATTGCGCTTCAATAAATGTCTTGTGAAGCACCTTTGCGGCAAGTTCAGCGTAAATCGCATCAATAACGCATGATATACCAATTTCAGATGTTGAAATCATTTCTATATTAATGTTCTGCTCCGAAAGAATGCTGAACATTTTGCCGGCAACGCCATAAGATGACTGCATGCCCACACCCACTGCCGAAACAATCGCTATATCCTCCTTGAACTCAATGGCCGTAGCGCCAAAATCTTTGTTCATGGTATTGCATATATCTATAGTCCTTTTAAGATCATCTTTTTTTACAGTAAATGAAATCGACGCCCGGTTATCATGGCCGGTAGACTGCACAATCATGTTTACATATATTTTCTGCGTACCCAGCTCGTTGAACAGCTTTGCAGCAATACCCGGTTTATCCGGGATGTCCCTTACTGTAATTTTTGCCTCATCCTGTTTTGAAGTGATTCCGCTTATTACAAATTTTTCCATCATCTCCTCCGTAGGCATTACAATTGTCCCTTCTGCGTCTGAAAAGCTTGAACGGACATGCAGCTTAATATTGAACTTCTTGGCAAACTCAACAGAACGTGAATGGAGCACACCGGCCCCCAGCCTTGCAAGTTCCAGCATCTCATCGTAGCTTATCTCTTTAAGTTTTTTCGGTGATTTTATTACGCGCGGATCTGCGGTGTAAACACCGTCAACGTCCGTATATATTTCGCAATCGCGCGTTTTGAGTACTGCCGCGAGGGCAACTGCTGAGGTGTCAGACCCGCCCCGGCCAAGAGTCACTATATTTTCATCCTCGTCAATTCCCTGGAAACCGGCAACAATCACAACTTTCCCTTCCGCAAGAGACCTGTGGATACGGTCTGTGGATATACCTGCAATCTTGGCATTGGAAAAATTGCCGTCTGTCAGCACCCTGACCTGTGAGCCGGTATACGAAATTGCATCTACACCGATTTCATGGAGCGCGATTGCGAGGAGCGCGATTGATACCTGCTCTCCGGTTGAAAGGAGCATGTCCATTTCGCGTTTTGAAGGATTCTTCGACAGCTCGGCCGCCAGCACAATAAGTTCATCAGTGGTCTTTCCCATCGCGGAAACTACAACAACTACCGAGTATCCCTTATCTTTGTAGCGTTTAATTCTTTCAGCAACAGCCTTGATCCTTTCCGGATTCTTTACCGAAGTGCCGCCGTATTTCTGTACAATAATTTTTTTTTCTGACATATATATGACCTGAATGTTTTATTTCTACAGTGTTGGATCAGATACATTACCGGCTGTAACGGAAACAGGGGCTAAACCAACTTGAGTCCATGAGCTTT
>JAAYBQ010000255.1 GCA_012730035.1 Spirochaetota bacterium | reverse complement strand
CCAAGTTTCTACCTTCATTATTTCAGTAATTCATGAATACGTCGGCAAATATGTTTCCAATGGTAAAAACTGTCAAGCATAAATGAAACAATTTTCCGCTTTTTGCGTATTATTTTAATTATAATATTTGTAACATTAACCTGCAGTTTTATTATAATATAATGTAGCATTTACTATTTAAAAAAAATACATCTAAGATGATATTTTGATTTGTCGCGTTTTCTGTGCCTATTTTGGAGTATTGTTTCGCAGACCAGTTCCAGATTAATATTAAAAGTATATAAATCCATTAAGTTATTACGTTCAAACGGGTAGATTATGGTTAAAAAATTTTTGTTTGCAGTTTTAGTATCCGTGTCGTTTTACTCAAATATTTCTGCCGCGGAACAATATGCAGTAATACACCTTGATGGTGTGGTTAATCCTGTAGTATCTGAATATATAACAAATTCAATAAATCTGGCTGAAGAAGAGGGGAATAGTTTTATTGTTCTTCTGATTGATACACCAGGTGGCTGGATGGATTCGATGAGGGATATAATCAAATCAATGCATACATCGAAGATACCTGTAGTTACCTTTACCTTTCCTAAAGGAGCCCGGGCTGCATCAGCTGGAGGTTTTATAATGCTGGCCTCGAATATTGCAGCCATGGCACCCGGGACTGAAATCGGCGCTATGCATCCAGTTGTTATGCTTCCCGATTTTCTGAAACAGCAGAATGACGGCGAAACGGATAACGTCATGGATAAAAAAATTCTCAATGACACCGTGGCATATGCACGCAGCCTTGCTCAGAAAAGCGGGCGCAATGTTAAGTGGGCCGAAGATGCTGTTAAGAATGCTGTTTCAAGTTCGTATCTGGAAGCGCGTAAGGCGGGTGTAATAGAGATAATTGCAGATGATATTGATGATCTCATGAGGAAACTTGATAAGAGGAAAATTGATTTTAATGGAAATCCATTCACCTTTTCAACCACGGGAATAAACAAAAAAGAATACCTGATGACATGGAAAGAAAAAGCAGTTAATCGTCTGGCGGATCCGCAACTTCTTTTTATGTTATTCATAATTGCAGTTGTAGGTATATGGATGGAGATCAAAAATCCAGGTATAATTGTTCCCGGCGCACTCGGGGGAATCTCGCTTATATTATTTCTTCTGGGCATTAAAATTATTCCAATTAATTTTGTAGGACTTATGCTGATTATTCTTGCATTTGTACTTTTTATTCTTGAACTTAAATTTACAAGCTTCGGCATGTTCGCTCTTGGTGGAGTTGTATCTTTTTTTATAGGGGCCATGATCCTCTTTGATTCACCATTGCCCGGAGGAGGTATTCCCGTGTCGACGATTATAGCAATGCTTCTGGTCGTACTGATTTTTGTATTTATAGTTGTGCGCGCTGTCATCAAGGCGCATAATGTCAAATCATTTACGGGAGCTGAGGCACTAACCGGCGAAGAGGGATATGCCCTTTCTGATTTTTCTGGAACAGGAAAAATATTTGTACATGGTGAAATCTGGAATGCTGAAATCGGGGGTGATCTGAAAAAAGGAGAAAAGGTGATCGTTGAAGAAGTAACCGGGATGATTTTGAAAATACGCAAAAAATAAACAATTTAATAGGAGGCTCGACATGGGCGGTATTGACCTGGGTTTTTTACCGGCGATTATTATACTCGCGCTGTTGATTTTTGTTTCATCGATTAAAATTATAAAGGAGTATGAACGTGCTGTAGTATTCAGGCTTGGGAGACTTCTTGTGGGGGCAAAGGGGCCCAAGGGGCCTGGCCTTGTGATAATCATCCCCTTTATTGATAAGTTTATAAGAGTTAACCTTCGTCTTGTGGCAATGGATGTTCCACCTCAGGACATAATAACAAGGGATAATGTTTCTGTTAAAGTAAATGCTGTTGTTTATTTCAGGGTTGTAGAACCGAATAAGGCCATAACTGAGATCGACGATTTTCTATATGCGACTTCGCAGCTGGCCCAGACTACTTTGCGGAGCATACTGGGGCAGGTTGAACTTGATGATCTGCTCAGCAACAGGGAACACATTAATTCCGAGCTACAGACTATTCTTGATGCGCAGACTGATTCATGGGGAATTAAGGTGTCGGCTGTCGAGGTTAAACATGTTGACCTTCCACAGGAGATGCAGAGGGCAATGGCCAAGCAGGCTGAGGCCGAAAGGGAGAGAAGGGCTAAGATAATCGGAGCTGAAGGTGAATTTCAGGCAGCGACAAAGATAGTCGAGGCTGCTAAGCTTATGGAGGAGCATCCCGTGGCATTGCAGTTAAGATATCTGCAGACTCTGCGTGAGGTTGCGACCGAGAATAATTCCACCACACTTTTCCCCATACCGATAGATTTTTTGCAGGCTTTTATGCAGAAAAAATAATGTGGCGTCCCGCGCCTTCGGCGCGGGTACGTTGATTGGCAGGCTTTTATAAATCATCAGTTTACAATATAACTGCGTTTGTCTATGGCTGATTGAACGTGGCTATGTTGTATTGTCACTTTGCCGTATGGCTATGTTCAGTTATGATGAATTGATTCCATCTTTGTTGTGTCATCAGTGTACCATGTAACTGCGT
>JAAYBQ010000254.1 GCA_012730035.1 Spirochaetota bacterium | reverse complement strand
GGAATTCATGGCCTGGCAGAAAGATGGGAAACTTTTTTATAGTTTTTACATATCCTTAAGCAATAAAAAATATAGCGATGATTTTTATCTTGCCGTATTTGACAGGTCCTTTTACTGCGCGTCATTCTATGGCGATCCTGCGGTGATGATCAACCAGAAAAACGGAATAAGGCCTGCATACGAAATCTCCAGGAATAAAAGGTTTCCAGTTTACTATAACCCTGCAGGTGCGGCGGATGACATGACTATTTATAAAAAATGGAAGCCGGGACTTGAGACTGCATACCCTGAAGAAATTCATATCTATTTCCGGAACTGACCGGTATGAGTTTGAAAAGAACCTTTTGTGCGCTTGCTGCTCTAACTCTTATTTTATTTTCTGTACCGCGCAATGATATCTGTGCCAACCCGTTTCTTAGCAGTGATAACAACAAACCGGCTTACGCGCCGCCACCGGTTTATGGTAGCGGAATCAATTACTTTGTCACAATGCAGTTCGAGTACCGTGAAAAGGTCGCGCAGTATTTGAGAGGGATTAAGGACTCGGGAACCGCGAGCCTTTTGTTAATGTTCATAGCCGTTTCATTTTTATACGGCCTTTTTCATGCCGCAGGACCGGGCCACAGGAAGACTGTTGTTTTTTCACTCTTTCTCTCCCGGCATGCCAGGTGGTTTGAACCTGCGTGTGCGGGCTTCCTCTCTTCTTCGGTACATGCCGGTACAAGTATTGCCGTAATATTTTTACTTTACATAATACAGGAGAGTGTTGTATCCCTGTCGGACTCTGAAAATATTTACGCGTTGATGGAGGGCGTTACATTTATAATACTTGCGGTCATGTCTCTTCTGCTTATTGTTAATGCCGTATCCAGACTGTTAAAAAGAGGGGGGGATTCATCCGCTGTTAAAACACACGGCCTTTATACCCTGGTTGTTGTCTCAAGCCTTGTACCCTGCCCTGGAGCTGCAATGCTCATGCTGCTATCTCTTTACGCAGGTATACTCTGGGCGGGAATAGCCGGTGTGCTGGCAATGTCTGCCGGCATGGGTGTGGTAATATCACTTTCAGGATACCTTGCATATACTGGAAGGTCCGGCCTATTCTTCAGGTTCAAAAAGAGAGAGCATACATTGATAACAGTCTCGGCGCTGCTGGAAATTCTGTCATTCGGCATTATCCTGCTCTTTTCTCTTGTTATGGCATGGCCTTTTATAAGATCGGTAACATAACCGGCTGGAGCAGAGTTAAAACCGGCAGTTAAAATATATAAGGATCGTAATATTCGAGGTTAAAAATGTCACAGTATGAAGTTAACGGGAAACGGCCTGTAATAGATCCCTCTTCGTGGGTTGCTCCTTCGGCTGAACTAATAGGGAATGTCATAATCGGCAAAAATTGCTATGTCGGCTGGGGGGCTGTACTCAGGGGGGATTACGGAACCATAATAGTCGGGGACGGATCGGCCATTGAAGAGAATGTAACAATCCATGTCAGGCCGGGTGACTGTACAACGATAGGTCGTGATGTAACAATAGGACACAATGCGATGATTCACAACGCGACTATCTGTGATTTTGCGGTAATCGGAATGAATTCCACAGTTACAGATTTTACCACTATAGGTGAATGGGCAATTATCGGTGAGCATTCCCTGGTCAAGAGGAACATGTCTGTACCCGCAGGTAAAATCTTTGCAGGGGTACCGGCAGTGGAAAAAGGTGAAGTGCTGGAGAAACACAAAGTTGAATGGAACGCCGCGAAAAAAATCTACCAGAACCTGGCCATGAGATACCGGACAGAGTTAATTAAACTTGATTGATGCGTTTACGGTGCAATATTCAGATCTGTTTG
>JAAYBQ010000253.1 GCA_012730035.1 Spirochaetota bacterium | reverse complement strand
TAAAAAATTATGTAAAAATTAATCCATATCACAACAGTTACTGCAATAAATAAAAAGTAATCTGTTTTACTGTTGTATTCCGGAATCGCATCGCGAAACTTATCAACAAGATCAATCCCCTTCTGAATTATCTTTTTATCCCTGAGCCCTGAAAGTTTTGTAAAAGTCTCTATGATTTTTTTTGCAAGATTGAGCATTAATCCCAAGCGAAAAACAAGGAGCAGAGAACCGGAAAGTATTATTAATGAAATAACAAGTAAAGGCAGGGGCAGGGCCCTGCCCCAGTAGAAATATGATGAAATAATAAAAATAACTGCAACAACCATCAGGTCCATGAACCTTGAGAGCAGTAATGAATGGAGTCCCGTTGATACCCTGAGCCCGCCTATTTTTTTCAGGTAATAGATCAGTGTAAGTTCCCCTGTACGCGCGGGAAGGATGAGGTTGAAAAAATTCTGGTAGCTGACAATGGTAAACATATCAGAATGCTTAATCTGCTTATCCTTAAGCATGAGCATGAAGCGCAGCGACTTCAGGTAGTTTGACAGGCAATAGAGCAGAAAGATAATAAGTATATACGAAATCTTTATATTGCTTATTACGGTTAATGTACCTGCTACATCAATCTGCTTTAAAAAAAAATAGATTATAACCAGCGAAATAATGAGAAAAAGAAGATTGCGGAAGCTGAATATCCGCTTTCTTCTCTCCTCGATTATATCCCCGTAGTCCTGATTATCCATTATGATTTTTTTGTTTTTGAAAGTTCAATTCTTTTCAGACGGAACTGGACGTCCTCAAGCAATCTCCTGTTAACAGAAACAAGATCCGCAAGAAATGCCACCAGAATTGTCTGGAATCCAATGCCGCACAGTATACTGGCAAGTATCAGGGATTGAATGTGTCCGCTTCCATGACCTGTAAAATAATATACAAGGAACCTGATCCCCACCAGGGTTCCGGCTGAAAAAAGCAGAGCGCCAATTGTAATAAAAAACTTAAACGGCTCGTAAAGAATAAAGATTCTGAATATTGTAAAAATAGATCTTTTTACATAGTCAGTTATGCTTTTTACAAGCCTTGAAGGCCGCAAATCCTCATTAACCTCAACCGGTATTGACTTTATAGCCATGTTCTTGCGCCCGGCCTGTATAATAGTTTCAAGGGTATATGTATAGCTGTTAAAAACATGAAGCTGCATTGCCGCATCCCTGCTTAGAGCCCTGAACCCGCTGGGCGCATCCATCACTTCTGTCTGGCTTACTTTGCGAACAACATAGCTGCCGAACTTCTGCAGCATTTTTTTGATAAATGAAAAGTGAGGAATGTTGCCTATTGGACGGGCGCCTATTACCATATCAGCCTCGCCGCTGAGGATCGGGTCAACCAGCTTCTGGATATACGCCGCACTGTACTGGTTATCGGCGTCAGTGTTTACAATCACGTCTGCTCCAAGTCTTACGCATGCTTCAAGCCCTGCTGGAAAAACTTTAGCCAGTCCCTGGTTTTTATTGAACCGGACAACGTGGTTAACACCGAGCTTTTTTGCCACCTCAACTGTTTTATCTTTACTTCCGTCATCAATAATCAGCCACTCGACCTTTGTGAATCCCGTAACTTGTCTTGGCAGCTCTTTAAGTGTGACCGGGAGAGAAGTCTCTTCGTTAAAACATGGTATCTGTATTATTAATTTCATGAAATTACTCCGGAATAAAATTGTTTTATATCTAGATGATTAATGTCAGTCCTTTCCTTTGGATATTAAAAATTCCTGCCCTTTGTAAGGAGACATGTAAATATAAATTACATCACCATCTGATATTTTGGTTTTAATAACATCATCAGGATAAATTTTATTTTTTTGAATGTAAAAATAAATGTTTTGCCCGATTGTAATTTGTTTTATTTCAGGGATTTTATCCGGTGGAATTTTTAAAAAAACTCCTCTGATAAGATTTAGCACTTTAACCGGAAGGTTGGGCCTGAGATCAAGATATTGTTTTAATGACAAGCCGCTTGCACTGGCAGTAATTGCTTTTTTAAGGTCTAATCCATCCTTTTGAAGCTTCTGAATTAAGAGGTATGTATCATAGTCTTTTGTGGTATATTTATAACCTGAAATTATAAGAAAATTATTTTCATATGCGTCATTAATCATTTTATAATATCTGTCTGATAGTATGATGTTATGATTACCCGGCTCAAGCAGGTTATTATAATACCTGGACAGCTTCATTGGTAGCTCAACAAACGAGGTTGTTATAAATGATAACACTGTCAAAGAAAGGATTATAATCAATAGTTTTCTATTTATTCCTTCTCCAGGTTTATCAATACCGGTTTTAATAGAATCCGGCAGCAGGAAATAGAACGCAATGCTGATGACTGCGAAAATCATTGGTAGAGTCACTACGAAATATCTTTCATGAAATAATACGGCAGGTATTATTGGATTTATACTTTTAACAGCGAATGTCATCAAAATAAAAAAGCTCAGTGTAATGATCACCAGTCCTCTTTTTTGAATATCTGTGGTTTTTTTGAATATTATTACTGACGAAAATGAAAAAAGCAGTAAAAGTATTTTCCATGCTATTCCGAGATTTAAATACCTGCTAAGCAGCTGCATAAAAGAGAGTGGAAGAAGCTTCTCGGCGTTATAGCCCTGCAGGTGAGTTGACATCGTAATCCCTATTATTCCTGTTTTAATGCCGGAATGGAAATAATAAAATAAGGTCTCACTAATAAAAAGGAAAAACAGGAAAGAAGAGAAAATAATAATATTTTTAATTCGTTTTTCTTTAAGCCAAAGGACAATGATAAAACCTGGCATGAAAAAAATATTTGTTACCGTTGAAATATATGAAAAGAAAAGCATCAATGCCGACAGCAGTAAAAAATGATAGGATTTTGTTTTGCTGTCAAGATGTTTGTAAAAAAATAAAATTGACAGCATAATATAAGCGCCCGAGAAAACCGCTGGGAGTATCTGGGTGCCTGCCCGTATTGAATCAGGGAATATAATAAACAATAGAGAAGCAATATTTGCAACGGTTGATCCGGACATTTTCTTTGATAAATAATAAAGAGCAAATATCTGAATGAATGAAAACATAAGTGCAAGGAGGCTGGCTACAAGAGGGTGCTGACCAAAAATACCTTGAAAAAGAATCACGGGGAAAATAATCCCAAATCTTGCATTAAAATGTGTCCAGGGTGACGGATCAATACCGGCAAGAATTTGTTTTGCTGCAATCCAGTAATTTATTGCGTCTCCGCCTGTTTCAAACAGCTGAAACATCAGTATAATTTTAACATAAACTGCAAAACCCAGGATTATCGCAAAATTTTTATCAAACGGTTTGAATTTAAACATTTTATTCCTTTTTTATGTTATAAACTTAAAACCTGGCATGAAGCAAGGATATATTTATTAAGGCGTGATGCTTTTATTGCATGGCCTGATTATGGATTTGACCGAAGTAGCGGTCTACCAGATATAGTACATATTGTGGGCGGTTTACCAGAAATATTTCAGCCTTCTCCAATCCGCTCATATCATTAAAACCGAAGTTTCTTGCAGTTGTTTTGTAAAGTTTTATTCTTTCTGCAAAAAAATCATTTCCCATGGTTTTCGTTAGAACATCATTCAATCTCTGCTTGAAAAATTTCAAAAAATCCAAATCCTCTTTTAGTAATCTTCTAAATAAAATAGCTCTGGGATCATTTAAAATATTATAATGAGTGCCAGCCAGTAATTCATCAAAAACTCGAGTCTGCTCCCATATTTTTCCTTTATAATTGAGTGGTCCCTGGATGCATTCATCCATATCGTACATAATCCAGAACCATTTTTTTACAGTAGGATCATTGTTAAAAACAGCGAGACCCTGATATGGATCAAAATTTGCCATAAACAAAACAGCAATCCACCAGTTCAAAAAATTATCCACATCTACGCGTCTTGAGAGTTGTGCAACAGTCATTTTTTCACTCGAGTCCCTGCACCATGATATGAAATCCAGATATTCTGAAGGCCGGCTTTTTTTCAGTTTCTCGGATAATACTCTTTTTTCAGTCCTGACAAAGATAAAATTATTATGACCTAAAAGATTACGGATAAAGTCCTTGTTAAGATGTTCAACAAAATGGTATTTATCGTCACTATATTGCTTTCCATTAAAATAAAGCATAACCGGTTTGCAATGGGGCACTATACAACCTATTCTGGATGCTATATCATAAGAAAGGGGGTTTAAAAAATGAATACCTCTGCCTTTTTCTTTTCTTAATACAATGCTGGTTATTGGGCGCCGTTCATAATTAAGTAAAAACTTTGATTCAACAGCATCATCCCCGTACATCGATCTGAAATATAATCTCCAGCTTTTTATTTCATGTTTTCTGCTGGAACCGCCGTGAACCCTTAAACCGGCACCGGATGCAAACTGAATTTTTCCATATTCGTAAAAAGTAATGAAACAGGGGCGTTCCCATTCTCTCCCTTTTTTTAGAGCATTAGGGATAAGACCGGTCTTTTCGTTGTAAAGGTAATCATTTTCTATCACTAATGATAGTATGGGAATGCCTGTCCCGGTAATTTTTCTGTCAAGAACCATGGAGCTGGGAATCTGATTATATGGTATGTTTTCGGGTATGATCCAGTTCTTTTTTATATCAAGTTTTGAATTGCTTATTCGTACTCTTTTAGTAAAATCATCAGTTTCTATGTTGCCTTCATCCATGGGAACAACATAACGCAGCCCGAGTTCTTTCATTATCTGCCCTCTTTTGCCATAATTAAGCAGTGGTGAAGGAAGATCCCTGTTCCTGAGTGTATTTTTTGCCAGTGTAAATGAATCATAATTTTCCAGCATGGCGCCAAGAACAATAAGAATTAAGAATGCAGATATTATAAGAAATGAATTTTTCATTACTTATTTTAAATATCTCCGATTCTGTTAAAGAAAAAATTGGCATTAATTCTATCAGATATCGTATACATATCACTTTTTATCCTGATGATCATATCATCCTCAAGCTTTGTGAAACTGTAAGAGACCACTGTCTCATCTCTGTTTTCAACAAGGCTTTCTATTTTTCCAGTGGGGAGCACACTTCGGAGTAATTCGATCACCTCGCGCGCTTTCTCTTTGAAATTTTGCGACGGAATAGTTACGATTATAACGCCATCGTTCAAGCGACCTTTCATAAATCGGGGCCCCTTCTGGAGCATAAGAAGCGCGATGTATGTCACAAGCAGTATAAGACAGAGAAAAAGTATGTTGAATGTGGCGCAACAGATAGATGTGGAAATGACAACCATGATAAACCCGATCTCTTCCGGTTCCTTTATGGGTGTCCTGAACCTGACTATTGAAAGAGCACCTAACAGACCAAGTGAAAGAGGCAGGGAAAACTGTATACAAATGAATATTGCGGTTACAGCAATTCCCAGCAGCGGGAATGCCCTGTGAATCTGACTGCCTGTTGCGCGGTTTTTGTAGAATTTAAGATACAGGTATGATACAATCATTGCCGCAACCAGAGATAAAACGAGCAGCAGGAGAAAAGGAAGAAAACCAATATCTTCCATTTTCTGGCTGCCGAATCCCTTTAGCAGTATGGATGTTATTTTCTCTATGGGGAATTCCATAAAAACCACCTTTTGTTTGTAATATTAATAGTGCCGTCTGGTCAGCTTGTGATAGCAGGAGCTGTATTTTGAAAATGATGATTTTTTTAAACCCATATCGGTAAGCGGGTAGAGTGAAGATGGAAGCTCACTCTCCGGTCCTTTTATCTCGAATACTGCTGTCTGTAGTATGTCCGAGTAAATATAAGGTAACATCATTCTGTTTGTTCTAGGCGCTGATATATTGTGATCGAAACAGATTCGTGAACCGGTATACGGATCGATGTACCGGTGCCTCTTGTATGATATCTGAAAAGCAGGGAATAATTTTTCAGTGATTACTATTTCTCTAGTCCTGAACAATTGTATTATATCAACAAACTCTCTGTTTTCAAGAGGCATATCGGCGAGTTGGCTGCCGGAAAATATTGTATCAACGCGGACCTTTTCCCTGCGTCCTCCTATCTTGTATTTAACTTCAAGAAAGGAGACTGCGTCATGTTTTATGTAATCGAGGTCGGAATACCATCTCAGACGAACCTTTTTTTTTAGATAATAGCTGTTCAGTTTTTCGTTCAGGTATCTCCAGTTCAACGTATCATAATAAATGCTGGATACGCAACCTTTTGGAAATTCAGGATCGGGCTCGCAGAACCTGTCAAGCCAGGATAATATATCAAAAGACCTGGTATTGTGAATTGTGAATTTCAGTTCATGTACTGGTGTTTTTTGGATCATTTTAGGGTTAACACACCTTATTATATAGTAATTGCAGTAATTATCTCGGAGACTTTTTTTTAGCAGTTTACTTAAAAAATTCGGGAAACTGCTGTTTGAATTCTGCTGTTTAAATCTCCCCGTTGCTTCCGGCAACGTATTAATTGGAGCGTTTAATGCTTTGAAACAGTAAATAAATTAACAACATAATAATAATGAGTTTTTCAGGTTAATATTAAAAAAGTTTTATCTAATGACATGGCAAGTATTTTTTTAAAGAGAGTTTAAATACTTCAAACAGTAGGGAGGCTTGCACCATGGTGCCCGGAGCTGATATAACATTATGTTCCATCAATTTGTCCGGGACTGATCTTAAAATCAGAATTTTTTGTTTTCGATTGCAGGTTTACATTCATAGCGAGAAATTATATCAATAATTAAGCTTGAATTCAGTAAAACTTATGCCATAAGAAAGATTGTAAGGTCTGCATTTGCAGGCTTTTTCCAGAACAGCTCTGCTTCAGGGCATACACAAGATAATGATGTACAGGGTTGGATTTAATGAGAAAGTTTGTTCCCTGCCTGCTATTTATGTTACTTCTGGCAACCGGGAAAAATTTATCCGCTACAGAGACCATTCCAACCAATCTGTTGAAGCAGCATATTTACATAGAATAAAGAAGGGATTTTAAAACGACTGGTTAAAAGGGACGATGTTTTACTAAAGCTGGAAAAAAATCCCGGGCCGGCAATCGCGAAATATCCGGTTAAGCATCCCTGAATTAAGGCTAGCCGGTCTGCCTCAGAGGAAGCTTTTTTCTTTTGAAGCTTACAGTCCGGAAATTGGCACTATAATAGTCCCTTTCTTGAGCATGGAGTGTAGCTGCAGTTGCATTATTCCAGGTTTTGTTCTTCTCGGCATTCCATTATTCAGTAACTCTGTACCGGAAAACAACCAGTTTGGATCCGGCAAAATTAATGGCCAGCCCCCCCATGATGCCGATAAAAGCGGCAAACAGGTAATACTTATGAAAAAAAGGATTTGTTTCGAAAAGATAAACTGAAATGTACCATTTAACAGAGAATCCGGCGATGCTGACAAGAAAGAAGCGCACATACTGGCGAAGTATATGAGTTACAGTTTTCCGGAAATTGAAGTATTTGTTTAGCAGAAAG
>JAAYBQ010000252.1 GCA_012730035.1 Spirochaetota bacterium | reverse complement strand
GGCAGGAATATTATGAAACATATTTTCAGAAAATTAACATCATCACCGCGCCTGCTTGCGGGTATTGCGCTTATAGGTGCAATTATTGCGGCCCCGTCCCTTCTCTGCGACCGCAGTACACAGGTCAGGCCTGTAAAAGGCCCGGTGGCAGATTCAGTTTTTGCACTGGGTACTGTCAGGACCGACAGTATATACAACGTGCGTTTCGGGATGAACAGTATTATCCGAAAACTGTACGTGCGCGAGGGTGACCTGGTTGAAGCCGGTTCACCGCTGGTAATGAACGATTCGTCACCTGTGGCACGTTCCCGGTTCAGAGGCATGGTTACCTCGGTATCATATCTTGAGGGTGAACTCGCTCCTGCAGGCCAGGTTATACTGGGAGTATCGGGTCTGGATTCCATGTATGTAAGGGTCTCCCTTGACCAGGAATCTGTACTTCTTGTTAAAAAGGGTCAGTCCGTCGAGCTATCTTTTGAAAAGATGCGTACTGAAAAGTTAACCGGAACCGTAAGTTCCGTTTACGTTTCCGCTGACGAGTTCCTGGTAAGAATAGAGCCGCACAGCCTTCCGCAGTGGGTGCTGCCAGGCATGACCTGCGACGCGGCAATACTGATCCGTCAGAAAGAAGATGCAATCATGATACCCACCGCAGCCGTTGTAAACGGTTCGGTCACAGTAAGGCGCCGTGGTAAAGCGATTAACATAAAGCCGCAGTTTAAACCGGTTGATGATAAACTCTCTGAAGTAACTGACGGCAGCATCCTTGAAGATGACTTTGTGGTTGTCCCGGATAAAAAATCATCCAGGCCTGGAAGAAAGTAGCCATGTGGTTTGTTGCACTTAAACATATATTCTCGCGTAAAAGCCAGACCATGCTCACATTCCTGGCCATCGTGCTCGGAGCGGGTGGGTATGTGGTCTTTTCGGGCATGCAGCTTGGATTCCAGCAGTACATGGTTGACAGGCTTATAGAACGAAGCGGCCACATAAACATAAGCCCCAGGGATGAATTTATTACTGCTGAATCCCTTGACGGAGTATTCTTTAAAGGTTCCGGCGTCAGGTGGCTTAACAGGCCTTCGGGAAGAAGATCCTCCTCGCGGCTTACCGGCGCTGCTTCGTGGTACAGAATGCTCGACAGCAACAGCGACGTCGTTGCCTATTCGCCGCAGATCGATGAACAGGTTATAGTAAGCAGGGGGAACTATACGGGCACAGTCTCTCTTGTGGGGATCGATCCCGATAAATTTCTTTCTGTCACAAATTTCGCAAGTGACATCACTTCGGGAAGCCTGAGTTCACTTGGCGGCGGCAGTTCAGTGGTATTCATGGGCGAAATACTCATGGAGTACATGGGGGTCAAGCTAAACGATTCAATAAATGTTTCAACCTCTGACGGCAGGGTAACACCCATGAAGATAGTGGGGACTTTTGATACCGGCGAGCACTTTGTCGACAGAAGAACACTTTATGCGTCCACGGCCACGGTACAGAGGATTCTTGGCGTATCCGGTGAAATCTCTGAAATAATTGTCAAGGTGAAGGATTTTTCTGCCGCAGCTGATATTGCAACCTCCTGGGACGCGCTCTCCAGCGACAATGTTGAAAGCTGGGACCAGCTGAACAAGGACCGCCTGAGTATGATGAATACGCAGGACGTGGTACGTAATGTCACCACAACCACGTTTATACTTATAGTAGCATTCGGAATCTACAACATCCTCAACATGGTGGTAAACCATAAAAAGAGGGATATAGCCATACTCAGGTCAATAGGCTACGACAGCAACGATACTGTTTTTCTTTTTCTCATACAGGGGGTGATCATAGGGATCACCGGCGGTCTGGCAGGCCTGCTGCTGGGGTACATATCGTGCAGTTACCTTGAGACGCTTAAAATTCCAATGGGCAGGCACAGGATGATAATATCCTGGGACTATATGATCTACGTTAAGGGATTCTCACTGGTTGTTGGCGCTTCAATTATTGCCAGCTTCTTCCCGGCCCGCACAGCGGGCAGGCTGTCGCCAATCGAGATAATAAGGGGTTCTGACTGATCATGAACGCTGTTGAATGCAGAGATGTTGTAAAGTCTTTCGGCGAACCACCGCTTGTTGTTCTTAAATCGCTCAATTTCAGTATTGAAAAGGGTGAGTTTACCGGTATAACAGGGAGGTCCGGTTCGGGCAAGTCCACACTGCTCTATGTAATGAGCGGCCTTGATGATCTCAGTTCCGGCAGCATACTGCTGGCGGGCAGGGACATTACCGAATTCAGCGACCGGGAGATGCACGTGTTCCGCAACCGCAACATGGGATTTGTTTTCCAGTTCCACTACCTGCTTCCCGAACTTACTGCGCTCGAGAATATCCTTATGCCCGCGCGCAAGTTTAAACTTGAACAGAAAAAACGGGACTACGCTCTTTCCCTGATGGAGAGCTTCGAGGTTATTCACTGCAGGGACAAGATCCCTTCAAAGATGTCCGGCGGCGAGATGCAGAGAACAGCGGTGGCGCGCGCACTTGTAATGCAGCCCGACATACTCTTTGCCGATGAACCCACGGGCAACCTGGACTCCGAGAACGGCGAAAAGGTAATGAACATCTTTCGCAGGATAAACAGCGAGCTGGGCACAACCATAATAATGGTTACGCATGAACCTGACTATGCTGCTATGGCGTCACGCCAGCTTCACCTTGTTGACGGCACCATAGATTATGATTCCGCCGCGGGCAGAAAGAGGAGAAAAAAATGAGACGCGTAATTATTATGCTGTTACCTGTTTTTGCGGCCGTGCTGCTGCAGCCGGCACTGAATGCGCAGGATGTTAAACGTAAACTGACCTATAATGAATACATGAAGGCTGTTACAGAAAAACTGCCTGAACTTAAGCGTAACAGGCTGCAGGTTCTGAAGGCCGAGAATAACCTGAAAAGCGCGGACAGCTCCTCGGACATAAATATTACTGCAGGTGGATCGTATTCATCGTCCGACGAGTATTCATCCATGCAGTATGGCCATACGAACAGGGTCACCGGGTATTCGCTGAATGCCGGTGTATCCAAAAGGTTCACTGCCACTGGAACAACACTTGAGGCCGGGGTAGAGCATGACTTCAGGAACACTGAAAGTTTCGGCAATAGCCACTATCCATCGGTCTACCTGCAGTTTTCACAGTCCGTGCTGAAGAATTCGTTCGGCGTTGTGGACAGGTACGCGGTAAACAATGCAACCATGCAGCTTGAAATTGAGAAACTGAAACAGGCCGAGTCCGACAAAACAACCCTTAACTATTATAAAAAACTATATTTTTCATGGATAGAAACAGCAGCAAGGATAGAGCTTATGAAAGAATCTGTAGGTTACGCCTCGGCCATTGAGGCGGACACTGCAAGGAAATACAGGTCAGGGCTTGTTCCCGAGGAGGACCTGCTGAACGCCAGGGCTGCCGTATCCCAGTATAAAATAAGCTACGAGGAGCTTCTTTCTGTAATGGCGGGTATCGAGGCGGAACTTGCCGTTCTGTTCGAGGCTGGAACAGCCCCGGAGAGCGAAGAGCTTGATGCCAGGTACGGTGAGGTCAGTGCTGCAGGTTACGGAGAGATTCCATTTTCGGGCACGCGAAGTGCAGCAATCTACAGGCTTGCCAGGAGCAGGCTTGAGTACACAAAAGGCGTGGGCGAGAACAGGCTGCTGCCGCAGCTTGACATTACGGGAAGGTACACGCGTAAGGCCATGGATAGCGAATTTCCCGGGTCATGGTCGGGCCTTGATGATTCCGATTACTATATAGGTTTTACCGCTTCCTACCCGCTGTGGAATACGGGGGAGTCGGGCGCGCTTAAAGAGACCGAGCTTGCCATCGATGAGATTAATACCGAGTATGACGTTTCAGAAAACTCTTACAGAAAGGAGGTCGAAAAACTTAAAAAGTCCAGGGATTCTGTTTCGCGTATGATTAAACTCGCAGAGGAGAGGATCAGGCTGCTTCAGTCCAGGTATGACTCGGTATCCCGCAAGTACAGGCAGGGGAACTATCAGATACAGCAGGTAATTGACGCCCTCAGGGATATCACCGAGGAGAAGACAAGGCTTATACGATATAAAAATACACTTATACAGTATCACATAGATTACACGGACCTTACCAGCTGAAACTATCCCCTTTGCTTCTGCTGACCCGGGAGTTTTATTGAGCCCGGGCTTTAATAATTAATTGACATAAGTTTTATTTGTATTAATCTGAATATAATAAAGCATGAAAAGCGTGTTCCCGTCAGGACATTACAACACGGGACTTTTGGTGCACAATTTCAGGCTAATAATTTTAACCGGAGTACATTTATGTATAAATATTATTCCATTATTATGCTGCTGCTCTTTTCAGTTTTTGTCGCGGGCTGTGCCACATCAAGTGCACCGCTTGAAGACCCTGGTTCAAACTATGCCTATGATAATGTCAAGGTTGACGGGCAGACAAAGGGTTATTCGGCCGCGTCAACGGGCTGCATAACGGGTGACTGCGCAAACGGAATCGGGACCTACATCTGGGAGAACGGTGACCGCTATGAAGGGGGCTGGAGCAACAGCCTTTGCCACGGAGAGGGTACATATTACTACAGTTCTGACGGGTCAAGGTTCACTGGCCAGTGGGTCAACCATAACAGGGTGGGCAAGGGCACACTCTGGTTCGCCAACGGCGATATTTATGAAGGTGAATTTAAACGTAATGTCCCCAGCGGTAAAGGTGTATACACCTACGCTGACGGTACGGTGGAGAACGGAGAATTTCTGCAGTACATGTTTGTGGGCGTAATCAAGCTCCCGGGGCTTAAGGACAGCGACAAGGTCGAGGTAAGCAAGGTTACAGAGGTAAAGGCCGCGCAGGGTGAAGTGGTGATTACCGGTTCAGAACTTAAAATGGGGGACAAGCTCTTTGTAGAGGTTGACGGAATAATGGCGGCGCTGGAGGTTACCTATCCGATGATGACCGTTGCCAGGTGCAAAATGATCGGACAGACAAAGGCGTTCATCTTCAGGGTTAAGAAAGGGCAGCCGGTGTACAGGCTAATGGCCGGTATAAAGAAAGGGTCAAATGAATTTCTTTTTCCCAACGGCAACAGGTATGTGGGCGAGTACAAGGGGAGCCTGATGCACGGCAAGGGTGAATTCTACTGGACTAACGGTAATGTTTACCGCGGCCAGTTTAAAAACGGCATGAGGCATGGAAAGGGTGTTATTAATTTCTATTACAACTGCACTTATGATGGAGACTGGAGGTTCGGCAAGTTTGAAGGACGGGGTAAATATACCTGGGCTGATGGTTCAAGCTATGACGGAGACTGGAAGAACGGGTGGAAAAACGGCAAGGGAACATATATATGGACTGACGGCGGAAAGTACACCGGGGACTGGGTTGATGATCTTATAACCGGGTATGGGGTTTATTACTACCCGAACGGCGACAGGTACGAGGGTGAATGGCTTAATGACTATTTTCACGGCAAAGGCGTTATGTATGACGCAAGCGGAAATGTGAAGCAGAAGGGCAGGTGGCTTAACGGCAATTACAGCGGTAACTGAGTATAACCCTCGGTTAAATAAAAAATAAATAAAAAAAGTTCCGTGTAATCGGAACTTTTTTTTGGCAGTATTCTGACTTTGATGATGCACTGAAAAAAAGGCGCCTGTACTGATCAGGCGCCTTTATATTCATGAGCGGGAAACGGGATTTGAACCCGCGACGTCAACCTTGGCAAGGTTGCACTCTACCACTGAGTTATTCCCGCGTTACAATCAACCTTTGCGAGCGAAGGGAATCGAACCCCCACACCTTGCGGTACTAGATCCTAAGTCTAGCGTGTCTGCCAGTTCCACCACGCTCGCTTAAGTCTTATGATATATCTTACAGGGGCATGTTTTGTGCAAGCAAAAATTTTCTATTTTTTTAAAAAAATCGGGCATGGCATGAATTGGTAAATTCTGCGGGGTTTGTGCAACCCTGTTACCTGAATGCGTAGACAACCATGGAGCTCTTCAGCGCAAAATCGTTCCAGTGTATCATGCCCAGCAGGTGGTACTTTGTAATAGTGTACCAGTTTTTATAATCCTGAAGTTTTGTAAAAGTGCCCCTTGATTTTTTCAGTTTGGGCAGCAGCCCGAACTCCACGGGGTAGAAGACCCTGATTTTTTTGAAGCCGGTTTTCAGCAGGGCCTGTGTCAGGTTGTTCATGCTGAAATAGGACAGATGCCCCGGCATAAAGTATTCGTAATTGCCGCCCATGGACCTGGCCTGCAGCCCGTTCATGTTGGCTGTCTGTATAACAAGTACGCCGTTTTCCCTTAGCAGGGAGTGGCATTCGCGAAGGGCCGCGGCAGGGTCCTCAAGGTGCTCAATCAGTTCTATCATGGTTATGGCCGAAAAAAAATTTCTGCTGAACGGGTGGTCCGCAAGTGTGCCGTGGTGAATCCTGCTGCCGAAACGCGCAGACGTATGTAAGGCTGAGTATGATGAAACCTCTATACCGTATGCTGTAAAATACCTTTCAGCGGATTCCATCAGACCGCCGAATGATGCTCCCACGTCAAGAAAGTTCCCGCTCTTTATGAACCTGTGGATATAATCGATGCGGCTGTCCCATACGTACGCCGAAAATTTTTTTATACGCCTTTCATCGACGTACGAATAGTCAGCGCTGCCGCTGTAATATTGTTCCGTGTAAAGGCTTTTTATGGTCTCACCGGTTAAAGGGGGATTCATGAAAATAAAGCCGCAGCTGCTGCAGATGTCGGTGTCGAATGCGGTTTCGTACCTGTTAATGCGGTATTTGTGGCGGATTTCCGGGCTGCCGCACAGGGGGCATCTTTCTTTTTTTTGGCTGAACATCAGGTGGCATTTTCCTGTAACTCGTATTCAGGGGTAAATTAATGCAAGGTTAAATCATTGATAAGGATAAAGTCAAATAATAAAATTGAAAGGTACAGGGCAAACCGGATTAAAAGTATTTTTATCAATGGCGTGTCCTGGCCATAACTATATTGACAGCACGGAGAGCGGATTTATTTTAGCATATATTCAGGTGAAATTAAAATTGTAACAGACTTAAATATGAAAAAAATTGTGAACTTTATCTTTGACCTTGACGGCACACTTACAGACCCCGGCCTGGGAATAACCGGTTCAATAATTTATGCGCTCGAAAAATACGGTATTCAGGCTGAGCGTTCATCGCTGTACAGGTTCATAGGTCCGCCCCTGCGTGAAACTTTTTCGGAACATTTCGGTTTCAGCAAAGAAAAATCCGAAGAGGCGGTCGGTTTCTACCGGGAATATTTTGAAAAGAGAGGGATGTTCGAAAACATTGTATACCCCGGCATACCTGAACTTCTTTCGGGCCTTAAATTGGCGGGCAAAAGACTTATGGTGGCCACATCCAAACCCGGTCCATACGCTGTGCGGATACTTGAACATTTCAGATTGGCTGAGTATTTTGTATATATAGCAGGGAGCCGCATGGATGGTTCCATGATATCAAAGGCTGAACTTATTTCGGCCATTATTAATGAGACAGGCTCTGACCCCGGCCAAAGCGTTATGGTTGGAGACAGGGTGTACGATATTGAAGGAGCCAGGGCTCACGGCATATCATCAGTGGGTGTAAAATACGGGTACGCCGGGCCGGGTGAAATCGAGGGCGCCCGACCGTCATTCATTGCCGATGATGTTCCAGGGTTGGCCTCCCTGCTTTATTCATTCGCATGACTTTTCCGGGGAGTATCACGTTTGTAATCAATAGCAGCGTTTTTAATATAACCCGGTAATATGTGTTGACTTGATACAGGGTTAAATAAAATTGTAATACTTTTTAAGGGAACGGTATTGATGAAACCGCGCAGCAGAAATGAATGGTTAATATATGAGTTCATTCGGATTTAAAATAAGACGAAGGGATATTGAGACTCTTGTTGATCTCATTCTCAGGAATAATCCGGATGCTGATGTTGATATTGTTAAAAAGGCATACGAAACTGCAAAGAGTGCGCACGAGGGGCAGTCACGGCTTTCCGGAGAACCTTACATAATTCACCCCCTTGAAGTTGCCATAACACTTGCCCTGCTTAAACTTGACACAACAACAATCTGCGCAGCACTCCTTCATGACGTAGTCGAAGACACCCAGTACTCGGTTGATTACCTTAAAACAGAATTCAGCGAAGACGTTGCCATGCTCGTTGACGGCGTTACCAAAATTTCATCTCTTAAAAACAGGTCGCGTACGCACGCGCAGAACGAGACGCTCAGAAAGATGCTCCTTGCCACTATAAAGGATATCCGTGTAATAATTATAAAACTTGCCGACAAGCTTCATAATATGCGCACAATAATGTTTCAGCCCGAAGTAAAGCAGTTAAGAATAGCCAAGGAGACTCTCGATATTTATGCGCCTATCGCGCGCAGACTCGGTATTTCAAGGCTTGCAACCGAGCTTGAGGATATATCCTTTCATGTTCTTAACAGGGCTGACTCGGACGATATCCGATCAAGGATAGCACAGAAAGAGGATGAGGTAGAGCGTTACATTGAATATGTCAGGGACATTATAAACGGCAAGCTTAACGAACTTGATTTAACCGTGGATGTCAGGATAAGGGCAAAAAGCTATTATTCCATATACAGAAAAATGCAGCAGTCGGGAAAATCCTTTGATGAAATTTATGACATAAGGGGTATCAGGATTATAACCAACGACGTGCGAGACTGTTATGCCATACTGGGAATTATTCATTCAATATGGTCGCCCATCGAGGGCAGGTTCAAGGATTACATAGCAGTTCCAAAGTCGAACATGTACCAGTCGCTCCACACAACGGTGATAGGTCCGGGTGGATTCCCCCTTGAGGTGCAGATACGCACAAGGGAAATGGACGCCACTGCAGAGATGGGTATTGCTGCTCACTGGAGTTACAAGGAGGGCAGGGGGGGCAGGAAGGACTACAAGAATGTCGATATGCTCAAGAGCCTGAGCACGTTTAACATAGATTCAATGAACACCCGTGATTTCGTTTCTACTGTAAAGATGGACCTTTACGAGGATGAGATTTTTGTGTTCACCCCCAAGGGTAAGATTGTCAAACTGGCGGCAGGGGCTACACCTGTCGATTTTGCCTATGCCATACATACCGAGGTTGGCAATAAATGTTCAGGTTCAAGGGTGAACAACAGGCTTGTTCCACTGCGCACAAAGCTTAAAAGCGGCGATATTGTCGAAATTCTCACTTCAAAAAACGCAAAACCATCTGACGCGTGGCTTAAGTTTGTAAAGTCTGCCAATGCCCGGTATAAGATACGCAACTGGCTCAGGAAGAACAGTGAGGATACCTCAAGGGAGGATGAGGCCAGGAAAAAGGAGGAGCGCAGAAAGCGGGAGATCGACAAAGCCAGTGTTTCCATTCCCGAAGAGGAACAGCTGAGGCTAAAGAATTATAAAGTTGACGGCCACATCGGCATAAGGGTCGAAGGAACTTCAGATGTTATGATAAAACTTGCCCAGTGTTGTCAGCCCATACCGGGAGACCCTGTGATCGGATTTATTACGCGCGGCAGGGGGATTACCATACATAAAAAGAGCTGCCCTTCTCTTGAGCGTCTCAGCGGCGAGAAGGAACGTTTTATCAAGATAGTATGGGATCGTGACGAAAACAGGAAGTATCCGGTAAAGCTTGCTGTTGAATCGGTGGACAGGCCAAATCTGCTCAAGGATATAACAGACGAGATTTCACTGGCCAGATCCAACATAATAAAGGTTGAAGCCCAGGTGCAGGGCCGTGAAAAGGCGCTTATCAAGTTCATCCTTGAGGTAACGGGCAATGACCACCTTGCAGAGATCATTAAAAGAATAAAGAAAATCAGGAATGTGGTCAGCGCATACAAGATAAACGAGAAGGTTGTGCTGAAGTAATGCGGATTATACTCGGGTCGGGTTCGCCAAGAAGAAGAGAGATACTTGAATCACTCGGCTTGTCCCTGACCGTAATAACACCCGATGTGGACGAAAGCAGGCATGTTGACGAACCGCCGGAATCGTATGTTTTTAGAATTTTAAGCGAAAAAAATTTTTTTATAACAGAACAGACGCATCATTACGGCAGCAGGCTGCTGGTTACAGCTGATACCATAGTAACCATTGATGGAGTAATCCTGGGCAAACCGGTTTCACGGGATGATGCGTTATACATGCTCGCAAGGCTTTCTGGAAGAACACACTGTGTAATAACCGGCCTGTCACTTGCCGTTGTCAATAACGGGCCGCCTGAAATTCACACTGCGCTTGAGCATACCATGGTAACATTCAGAAAACTTGATGACCGGACCATCGGCAGGTACCTTGATGTAACTGAATATATGGACAAGGCCGGGTCTTACGCCATACAGCAGAACGGTGACATGATAGTCCAGGCTTTTGCAGGTTCCATGACAAATGTTATTGGATTTCCTCTTCGTCTTTTTTACTCAATGCTGGTTAAAGCCGGCCTTGCGCATATTCTGACGTGAAAAGAATTTATGTTTAAAACGGCCGCTACTATTCGCCTCCAGCCGATAAACCGGTTCAGTTTGTTGACCTGTTTCAGCTTCCCCCGGAGGGGATTAATGCGCGGAAGTGTTTTTGTGGAGATTTTAAGTTAATCAACCCCTTCCGGTGGGCTGGTGAAGGTTGATCCGGCACAAAATGCATATCAGCCGGGGGCTGAGCAGTTAATTGCTCAGTGTTTAACATTTCCCATATCATAATCGTTAATGCGACTGAATTATGATTGACTCATTTTTCTAGATAATTTATAAAGATTGCGGATATTTATGTAAACAGGCGGTGGCAGATGGGTAAACGTAAGAAGCTGATTATCGACAAAAGGTTCCAGCTTAAAACAGCATTTGCAGTTATAGGGGTTGTCACAGCGGCATCACTTGTTCTTCTTTCCGCAATATCCGCAAGCGTTGTTTATAACAATGAAAAGATCAGCAACATATACCAGATCGAGGATAGCATCTTCCAGCAAATGCAGGTAGTCAACATCAACAGTGCTGCTGACGACGGGTACCAGGATACACTGGCACGGCTTACCGGACTACACGAAAACAACCTTAATACAATCAACAGGATAGCCAGTAATAACAGGATGCTCCTGGTCGCTCTTGTACTCTGTGTTCTTGTGCAGGGGCTTGTCCTTTACATGCTCGTCATACGTATGACCCACAGGATATCAGGACCTGTTTATGTAATGTCAAACTATTTCAGGGACATAATTGACGGTAAACTGCCGGACCCGAGGCCACTGAGGCAGAAGGATGAACTTAAGGATTTTTACGAACTCTTCAAGGAGCTTGTCTATTCCCTTAAACACAGGGAAAAGAAAAATCATTAGTAAACACCGGCGTGAATCTATATTTCAGGAACAGTAAATATTGATGGTAGTGAAGCCTTTTAAGATTTCATTAAGCGGCAGGTTGATGATTAAAAAAATAATTACCCTGTTGATAGCCGGGGGCATTTTTTCAGCCCTGGTATTCAGTTGTGCCAGCGCAAAAAAAAATACTGACTTCAGTTCCAGAAGCTACTTCGGATCAGAGGCGGAGTACCTTGATTTCATGAAGGAGAGAGTCCGGTTCCCCGGGATTAATCTTAATTTTGTTACTGTCGAAAAGGGGGACAATTTCTGGAAGATTGCCCGTCAATATGGCGTGAATATTGATACACTCATAGGTATAAATCTTTTCTGGAATGACCTTAAAGCGCGTGAAGGCTGCATGGTTATCGTCCCTTCTGAACAGGGGGTTGTTGAATTTGTTAATGATACTTCAGAGATTTCCAGCCTGAAAGAGATATACGGCGCAGCGGATGACGAAATAGTAGTGCAGAGGCGGCCACTTGGCGATTTTTTCAGCGATATGTTCAGCGAAAAGAAATATCCCATAGCTGTTTTTATTAAGGAAGCGCGCCCGGTTGCCAGGAATATGAGTGCTGACCTTGCGGGCAGGTTCAGGCTCAGGGAGATGTTCAGGTCGCCCCTTGGCGGCAGGTTCAGTTCTTTTTTCGGCAACAGAAAGCACCCGGTTTACCGCAGCACCAGGTTCCATAACGGCATAGATATAGCTGCGCCATACGGGACCTATATAGGCGCTTCCCGCAACGGGCGTGTGGTCAGTACGGGCTGGATGGGCGCGTACGGCAAGGCTGTAATTATCGAACATGACAACGGGTACAGGACTCTTTACGGGCACATGTCTGTGATATACGCAAAGCCCGGGCAGCAGGTTAAGGCCGGAAAGCTTATAGGCAAGGTGGGGTCAACAGGTCTTTCAACCGGGCCTCACCTTCATTTTACACTGTGGCATAACGGCAGGCTTCTTAATCCCATGGATGTTCTCTGGTAGTGTATGGAAGATTATTCAGAAATAATACAGAAGGCAAAAGAGCTTTCAGATCTTGTAAACAGTCACGAGATTACCATAAGGTATAAAGAGAGCCTTGAAAAACTGCAGAAAGATGCGCAGTCGCAGCGTCTTCTGGCAGAACTGGTGCGCATAGGCCGTGAGGTCAGTGAAAGCATGAACTCACCCGAAGCGGATAAATCGTACGGAGTGGCTGAACTTGACATGCTGAAGAGGGAACTTGACGCGAACATGTTTCTTAAAGACCACCTGGTCATTCAGCGGCAGTACCTTGACCTGATATCACAGGTTCAAAAAAGAATCAAGAATCCCGGAAACTAGCCCTTCCGGCTTATATGACAGGGCCGTTAACATGAACAGTACAAAATACTGGCTTGCACTCTCCAGGGTGCAGGGTATAGGAACCGCCTCACTCAGGGAGATCCACTCCGCAGTATCAGCGGCCGGACTCTCGGTATCCGACATCTTCGGGCTCAGCCCGGCCGAAATTAAAAATGAATTTCACCTGAACGATAAACTTGCTGCCGCATTTTCCGGGGCTGCACTGCTGCTAGATTCAGCTGAGCGTGAATATGTAATGCTCATGGATGCGGCTGTCACCGTAATTCCTTTCTTTTCACCGCTCTACCCCCTGAAGCTGAATGAACGGCTTGCCAATACAGCGCCGCCGTTCCTGTATGCGGCAGGAAATACATCCATAATCAACACTGATTGTGCAGCCATACTGGGCGATAGCGGCATAAGCAGCAGGGGGGAATTTATATGCTACACCGCGGCAAGGGAACTGGTTAAACATGATATTACGGTAATCAGCGGACTGGCCCGCGGAGCGGATATTACTGCGCACAGGTCTGCCCTTGAGTACGGCGGAAGGACAGCAGCCTTTTTACCCTGCGGTATTATGAAACTTACAGTTCCCGACCAGCTTAAACAGGTATTTGATCCTGAAAGGTTTGTCGCGCTTTCACACCTTAATCCCGAAGAGCCTGCGAACAGATTCAATGCCTTCGCAAGGAACAGGCTTGTATGCGCCGCATCTGATGCTGTGTTCATTGTTGAATCACCCGAAGAGGGGGGTATATTTGAGGCTGCAAAATCAGCCCGTAAACTTGGAATTCCGCTCTATACTGCCGAATACGCCGAGTACCCTGAAAACGCCGCGGGGAATAAAAAGATGCTTACAGAATTTGAGGCCAGGGCTGTAAGGGGAAAAAAAGTGGACAATTTAACGGTGCCGAACATGGATAGATTTATAGCTGATGTTAAATTCAAGAAGGAATAAAACTGTGAAAAAATGCGGTAATTATTCCTGAAAATGCTTATTAGTGTAATACGGTTCTTTTAATTCTTCCCGCCGCCTTTGGCTGTGGGGGGATGGAGCATTTTATTCTGCAAAATTGTTCAGGAATTAACTCCAGGAAAAATGTATTTAGACTCTTTAAATCTGGAGATACATTGATTTAAACAGTAAAAGTTCAGGTTCCCTTTTTAAGGGAATTATGCCATACAACGGGAATATTAAAAAAATTTAAAATGAAAAGAACAGCTCTTATAATTATTACCGGAACGATTGGATTATCCGTACTACTTTTCAGCCTTGATTCCGCTCCTTCTGGAATGAACGGCGCTGTATTTGAAGTCGGTGAAGGCTGGTCGCTTAAAACTGTTGCCTGTGAACTGCACAGGGCCGGCCTGATAAAGAGTAGACGTTTTTTTGTGATTATGTGCAGCATAAGGCCTGCCTATGTCTGCAAAGCCGGAAGATACCGCATCTACGGAGGAATGGCAACACACGAGATTGTGTCAATGTTCGGCAGCGGCAGGCAGATCACATCCAGGGTAACCATTCCCGAAGGCTGCAATATATACGAGATCGCGCAGAGACTTGATGATTACAGAATCACATCAGCCCGCGAATTTATAAAGTTCTGCAATGACCGGCGTTTTCTTACAGGCATCGGAATACATTCACAATCAGCAGAGGGCTATCTTTTTCCCGACACTTATGTTTTTAATGAAGGGATGGAGGCCAGGAACGTTATAGTGATTATGCATAACAGGTTCAGGTCGGTAATAAAAAGTATCGGCCACAGCGCCATAAGTGACAGCGGCATGAAGCTTGATGATGTCGTAAAGCTTGCTTCACTTATAGAGGAGGAAGCCGCAGTGCCTGCTGAAAGAAAATATGTATCGTCAGTATTCCATAACCGCATAAAACGAGGGATGCGTTTTGACTGTGATCCAACCGTGCGTTATGCGTTAAAAAAATTCAGCGGTAAACTCTATCTTGATGATCTTAAAAACGATTCACCCTATAACACGTATAGATACAGGGGATTCCCTCCCACTGCGATTTCATGCCCGGGCCGTGATTCGATCATAGCCGCGCTGCATCCCGCTGACACTGACTTTCTCTATTTCGTGGCACGCAATGACCGGTCCCATTATTTTTCGGTCACACTCAGGGAGCATAACATGGCTGTTTCCAGGTATATCAAAGGAATAAATAACGGGTTCACAGACAATCAGAGGCTGGACTGACATGAAGCGGGCAATGGTAATATCTCCAGCCGGTAATCCGGAAAAACTAAGGTTCGCGGTAAAATTCGGCGCTGACGAAGTTTACTTTGGCGGCGAGCTGTTTAACCTGCGCGTACAGGCCGACAATTTCGGCCACGATGAGCTTGCAGAGGCAGCGCGATACTGCAGGGAGCATTCGGTTAAGACCACGTTTCTTATGAATGCGTTTCTTCATGATGCTGATGTCCGTGAAGCTGAAAGATTCGTCAGCAGCATAAAGGATTACGGATTCGATGCTGTCATGGTTTCTGACCCCGGAATGCTAATGATACTGAAGGATTCGGGTATACAGGCTGAATTTCATCTCTCGACGCAGATGAATACTCTTAACAGTAAGGCTGCAAAGTTCTGGATGGATGCAGGTTTCAGCCGCATAGTTCTTGCACGCGAGACCTCGCTTGATGAAATACGCATGATCAAGGAGAGCACCGGCGCCAGTATTGAAGTCTTTGCCCACGGGGCGCTCTGCGTTGCGTATTCCGGCAGATGCCTGCTCAGCAGGTACCTTGCGGGCCGAGACGCCAATAGCGGTGATTGCGCCCAGCCATGCAGGTGGCGGTATTCACTTATCGAGGAGAAGAGGCCCGGCAATTATCTTGACGTGATAGAACATGCCAGGGGAACAGAGATTCTATCATCGATGGATCTGCAGCTTGTTGACAGACTTGAAGAGTACATTGACGCAGGTGTTGACGCATTTAAAATTGAAGGCAGGATGAAGTCGCTTTACCATGCCGCAAACACCACAAGAATATACAGGCACGCATGCAGGCTTGCTGGTACACCGGAGTTCCAAAAGATGATGCCATTCTGGCTGGGTGAACTGGACCTGGTCAGCCACAGGCCATACACATCGGACCTGTTTAATGAATTCGGCGCTATGGGAGGATTTAACGGTGTCCCATACATAAACAAGGCGGTGTTCCTGGGATACAGGGATTCCGGGAGTGACCCTGCAGATGAAATCATAATGAAGACATTTAATCCCGTTTACAAAGGTGACCGGGTTGAAGCAATATACCCCATAGAGAATGATGTTCTGGACGGGAACCTGACTGTTGTGGCAATAACCGATCCGTCCGGACGTGAAGCTGACATGGCACGGCCCAATACGTTTTGCACTGTAAGGTTTGACGGGCCCGTGTTAAGGGACGCTGTTTTCAGAAAGAGAATATAACAGAGGAGCATTCAGATGATAAGCAAACCGCCGGGAGTAGAAGATATTTTTCCGGACAGAATCGACCGCTGGAATTTTGTTAAGGATACGGCAGTCAGTGTTTTAAGAAGATACAATTACAGGGAACTGGTTGTTCCGGTCATGGAATTTACTGAGGTCTTTGCCAGGGGCATAGGCGCTGATACAGATATAGTCTCCAAGGAGATGTTCACGTTCGAGGACCGTGGCGGAAGGAGCCTGACGCTTCGGCCTGAAGGCACTGCCGGAGTTGTGCGGGCATACGTGGAGAACGGCGAATACAACAGACTCTCGATCTGCAAGTTTTTTTATTGCGGCCCCATGTTCAGGGCCGAGAAACCTCAGAAGGGAAGGCTCAGGCAGTTTAACCAGTTCGGAGCTGAGATTTTCGGCAGTCCTGACCCCTACTATGACAGTGAAATTATATCAGTGGTAAACCGGATTGCAGCAGAAACCGGCGTGGGACCATTCAGCATACACCTTAACTCGATAGGCTGCAGGGACTGCCGGGGCGAATACACGGCTAAACTTAAGGAGTATTACAGAAAGAATTCTGACCAGCTCTGCCCGGACTGTAAAAGGCGTCTCGAGACCAATCCCCTTAGACTGCTCGACTGCAAGAACCAGGCCTGTGCAGCACTCAAGGCTGATGCACCTGTAATAAGGGACTATCTCTGTTCAGGTTGCGGTACACATTATACCGGTGTAAAACACTACCTTGACCTTGAAGGCATAAAATATGAAGAGGACCCGCACATGGTAAGGGGGCTCGATTATTACACCAGGACAACGTTTGAGTTTGTGTCGGAACGACTGGGCAGCCAGAGTGCATTTGCCGGCGGGGGCCGCTACGATTACCTTGTGGAACAGTTCGACGGCAAACCCACACCCGGTGTGGGCTTTGCGGCCGGCATGGAAAGAATAAACCTGCTCATTGAGGATGCAAAGATACCGCGGTCAGGTCCAGAGTGTTTTATAATGCATTCCGGTGGAGATTCGCTTGTTAAAGGGGTGCAGCTTGTCAATATGCTTCATGGCGTCGGCATATCTGCGGACATCGATCCCGAGGTAAAGGGGTTCAAGTCCCAGATGAAGAGGGCTGACAGGGAGAATGCCAGGTTTGCGCTTATAATAGGTGATAACGAGCTGGCATCGGGCAGGGTTTCGGTCAAGGATCTGTCAAGCGGCTCACAGGAGGAGGTTGATTTTACAGCTGTTGATTCCTATATCATTTCGCGCAGATGATTAATGTTCCGGGCAGGGAGCTTCTTTGCCCGGAAAGACGTACCCGGTTGAGAATTCGCGTGTAGTATATTTTACCACATATTTTTTACATATAAATTCACACCGATTTAATGACATGTCCCCTTCCTTTTAATTTGAGATAATTGTAAAATAAACCAGTTTTTAAATATAAAAAATTTATTGTTAATGGGGGATTATCCATGAACACATATTTAGCTGAATATAAAAGAAAACTAATAACAGCTGAAGCGGCAGCAGACCTGGTCCAATCGAACAATATAGTTGATTACGGAATGTTTGCCACAAAACCAGTAGATTTTGACATTGCGTTGGGTAAACGTGTCGGACAGGTACAGAATGTGGCCATAAGGGGAACGGGAACAGTGCCCCCCTTTCCGCAGGTGGTTCAGAACGATCCTGAACAGAAATCATTCCAGTACTTCAGCTGGTATTTTACGCTGATAGACAGGATGGCCGGCGACAAGGGGCTTACCTGTCACCTGCCTTTTAACTACCATGAGGCGACAATTCTTGCCTACCACCACAGGGATCTTCACCACATAAAGCCCACAGTTTGGGTAGCCCAGACAACACCCATGGACAGAAATGGATGCTTTAATTTTGGTATCGGCAACTCACATAACCGTGGAATAGCTCTCTGGGCTGACATAGTTATAGTTGAGGTTAACGAGAACATGCCGCGCTGTCTTGGCGGAAACGATGAGTATATCCATATAAGCGAAGTGGATTATGTAATTGAGGGTAGCAATACTCCTCCATTCTCGACACCAAAGATGGGTGAATCATCACCGGAAGAGAAAAAAATCGCGGAATTTATAGTTCCTCACGTTGAAAACGGTTCATGCCTTCAGCTTGGAATAGGATCCCTTCCCAATACCATTGGTGAAATGATTGTTCACACGGACGTGCGTGACCTGGGTATACAGAGCGAAATGTTCTGCGACGCATTTGTTACTCTTTACAACGCAGGCAAAGTAATCAATGCTATGAAGAGTTTCGATATAAATAAAAGTTCATTCTCTTTCTGCCTTGGCACAAGGGAAACGTACGATTTTATTCATGATAATCCGCGTCTTGCTTCGTGCAAGGTTAATCATACCAACAATCCCGACTTTGTCGCGCAGAACGATAAGGTTGTATCGATAAACAACATAGTTGAAGTTGACCTGCTGTCACAGGTATGTTCCGAAACTTCAGGTCTCAGGCAGATTTCGGGTACGGGCGGACAGCTTGACTTTGTTATAGGTGCTTTCCATTCCAGGGGGGGGAAGAGTTTCCTTGCCTTCACTTCTACATATAAAGACAAGAAGTCAGGCGAAATCAAGTCCAGGATCAAACCTCTTCTGACACCGGGATCGGTTGTAACTGTTCCGCGTACCATGGTCCATTACCTTGTTACGGAATACGGCTGCGTAAACATGAAGGCCAGGTCTATATGGGGAAGGGCCGAAAACCTTATAAGCATTGCGCATCCGAATTTC
>JAAYBQ010000026.1 GCA_012730035.1 Spirochaetota bacterium | reverse complement strand
GACATTGAAACAGCCGACCTTATACCTGAACTCAAAGAGGCAGAAAAAATTTTTGATTCGCTCAAATCCTCGACAGAGATTAAAGACCCGGCAGCAGTGAAGGATATGCTCATTGCAAAACTGGCAATTCTGGAGAACAGGGCTCAGGAGAGGATTAATCTTCACAAAAGGATGAACCTGCTCTACCAGATTATGGTTATATCGGGAATGCTGATTATTGTTGTAATGATCATCTACTCAATATATATGTATTCCCAGAGGAAATGAGACCGCTTGGATAGATCATACCTGTTTAACACTGAAAAAATTAAGTATGTAAAGGGGGGCAGGCCCGACGTTGATTGCATCCTCTGCGCGATCTGCAGACATGATCCCCGTGTTAAGGACCTTACCGTTTACAGCGGCAGGCTTTTTACGGTTGCATTAAATCTTTATCCGTTCAATCCCGGCCACCTGATGATCTTTCCGAATAGACACGTGTGCAGACTTTCTGAATT
This sequence comes from Spirochaetota bacterium, assembly GCA_012730035.1. Taxonomy (GTDB): domain Bacteria; phylum Spirochaetota; class UBA4802; order UBA4802; family UBA5550; genus JAAYBQ01. The sequence goes on along the minus strand of JAAYBQ010000026.1, from coordinate 2,933 downwards.
AACCACTGAAGAGGCTGTCGAGATGCACAGGCTTCTGGTGTTATCCATAGGAGTTATTGACAGCGAGCTTTCTCCCTCAGGTTATAATACCGGTTATAACCTGGGCTGCGGGAGCGGGGCGAGTATACCTCACCTCCACCAGCATGTCGTACCAAGGTACGACAACGAGGTAGGATTCCTGGACGTGCTCTCGGGGACAAGGGTCATGGTAAGTGACCCTGTTGAGGTGCTTGATAAACTCTCCGCGGCATTCAGGGCTGCGGAAGAAACGGGAAATGGTGAAACAAGATGAATATAACTCCCGGTATTCTGGGCCTTGACGATAAATGGAAAATAACTTTTGCCAGCACTGAAGCGTTAAAGCTGTTGCATGTTGACAGCACAATGCCGCCAAAAATTGAAGATATGCCCCTTGGCGAAATTATTCCGGGAATTATCGTTAAAAATTCCCCGTCACCTGAAACACTTGCAGATGCATTATCATCTAAAGGGCTTTCCGTTGCCGATTACACATGTAGTGCCGATGGTAAAAACTTTCTCTTCTGCATTACCGACAGTTCGCAGAAAGATTTTTCCGGCATGGATTTTAACCGACTATACCGACAGAATAAAAAACTTACAGCCATAGGAATTTTTTCAGGTGGCATAGCACATGATTATAACAACGCGCTTACGGCAGTACTGGGAAACATATCACTGGCAAAATTTGAAGCAGGGCAGAACAGTGAACTGCTTGATCTTCTTAATGACGCTGAAAAGGCATCAATGAAGATAAAGGTTCTGACTGAACGCCTCAGTTCCTATTCCCGCGGAATAAAACTGGCCAGGGTAAAAGTCAGGCTTGAGCAGATGATCGATGATATCTGCGCGTGCAAACGCAAAGAGTTCAATGGTTCTATCAATGTCAGGTTTAATGATAATTCCAGTGAGGCGGAATGTGATCCGCAGCTGATTTCCATGATGTTTGAGTGCATCATTCAGAATGCGATAGAAGCGGTTGAACCCGGCAAAGGGGCAATTGATATTGAGTTAAAAGCTGTTGATGTTACTGAAGACGAGGTTTTCAGGGAGATGGCTCTTGTGCAGGGTAAATACATCAGGATCGATATAAGTGATAATGGTCCCGGTATAGCAGCGGATAAATCTTCAGACATTTTCAATCCATACTTTACAACCAAAGAAGACCATGACGGCATAGGTCTTGCTCTTGCCTATTCAATCCTTAAAAGACACCGCGGATTTATTTCCCTGAATTCTGTGCCGGGCCGTGGTTCGACGTTTTCGATATATATTCCCCTCTTCTGAAACTATACCATCAGTTACAGACTGGCAGTCAAAGTGCAAAATTTGTTCAACAAAAACTACTGAGATTTTTCCTTGTGAATATTTTACAGGAGCCATCGTGGTAAATGCCCGTTTGTTCTGTAGAATTTTTATCGACAAATACGAGAAAGAAAAATTTGAAATAGCTTGCGATTATCATTAGACTTGTTTCGTGCCCTGTTTGCACAGCAGCAACGCCAAAACGGAAAATAAGTTGTTTTACAGTAAAAATTTTTAAATCTATTTTACATCATCAACCCGGAGTGCAATTATGAAAAAAATTAAAGAATTTAAAATTGTCCCATACCTTCCTGAACAATTAAAACCGCTGCTTAAAATTGCATATAACCTCTGGTGGGTGTGGAATTTTGAGGCCATTGATCTTTTCCGGAGGCTTGATGTCGATCTATGGCGTGAGGTGGGGCATAACCCGATAAGTTTTTTAGGAACACTTTCGCAGAAAACTCTTGATGAAGCAGCTGAATCTGAAAGTTTCATGGCGCATATGAACAGGGTCGAGGCTGAGCTTGACAGGCATCTTACGAAAACATCCTGGTATGATGAGAATAAAAATGGCGCAATTGATGCCCGGATAGCTTATTTTTCAGCTGAATTCGGGCTGCATGAATGCGTACCTGTTTATTCTGGTGGACTGGGAATACTTGCAGGTGATCATCTAAAGTCGGCAAGTGAGCTGGGCATACCGCTTTACGGAATGGGTCTGCTATACAGGCTTGGTTATTTCAGGCAGTACCTTAACCTTGACGGATGGCAGCAGGAACGTTACCCCGAGACAGATTTTTATAACATTCCCATAACACCTGTTAAAGACAGCAGCGGCGAGAATGTTGTAATAAGTGTTGAATATCCGGGCAGGTCTGTCTATGCGCGGGTGTGGCAGATTATAATAGGGAAGGTGACACTCTTTCTTCTTGATACAAATATTGATAAAAATACGAGCGAAGATAAAAAGATCACGGACGAACTTTACGGCGGTGACCTTGAGATGCGCATAAAGCAGGAGGTTATGCTGGGTATCGGAGGGGTCAGGGCGTTCAGGGCCATGGGTCTTGACGTAACTGTGTTTCACATGAACGAGGGGCATGCAGCATTCCTTGCGCTCGAAAGGATCAGGCTTTCAATGAAAGAATTCGGGATGACTTTTGATGAAGCGCATTCATTCGTTACTGCGAGCAATATCTTTACAACGCATACACCAGTTCCGGCAGGTAACGACAGGTTTCCGGTTGAGATGATTGAAACATATTTTGAAGATATGTATGACGAGATGAACCTTGATGAGACAAGGTTCATGGCGCTTGGTCGTGAAAATCCCTTTGATTTAAAAGAGGATTTCTGCATGACAGTGCTTGCAATCAGGTGTGCATTCTCATGTAACGGCGTGTCAAGGCTGCATGGAGATGTCTCGCGTAAAATGTGGAACAGAGTGTGGCCATATCTTCCGTCGCATGAAGTGCCAATAGGTCACATAACAAATGGCGTACAGACTCTTTCATGGACATCGGATGAAATGATGAGACTTTTTAACCGGTACCTGGGCCCGGGGTGGATCGACAATCCGGCATCAAGGGACATCTGGAAGGGCATAG
>JAAYBQ010000251.1 GCA_012730035.1 Spirochaetota bacterium | reverse complement strand
TGTGTTTAAATCACTCATATATGTCCTCCCTTAAAACCTTTTCTAGTAGTGTATTGAATCTTTTATGAATTGACAAAGAGCCCGCACAGGCGAGCTCTCTATTTATGTCCTTTTTGGACATAATCTGAAGCGAATAGCAATTATTGATACAATGCGCCCTCTGCGCTCTCAATGCACCCAATGTTATAAAGGATTTGAGGGCGATTTCGGAGTAAAACATACGGGACAAAACGGACTAAAGGGACAAAATACAGCCTGTCACTTCTGCTCCTTATATCATCTGCCGTGTTTTCGTCCGCGACTCATGCTCCGCAAGTAGCGACAGTACCATTGGCATAGACTCGCTTTGGCTGCCCAGCGAATACAAGTGTTCGGCTTCAAAGATTATCCCAACAGACGGGTGCAGTTTGGAAAGCTCCCGTGTAACGGATATAACATCGGTGATGCTGCGTCCGATTCGAGAAATGTTTTTTGTAAGTATATCATCAACTCTGCCGGTTCTGCAATCAGAAAGAAGTCTCTGAAGCTCCGGCAGCTTTGGGGTATCCGTGCCAGAACAGGCAATATCACGATAGACACCGACAATTTGGAATGTAGAGTTACTGGCGGCCACATCGCGCAGATGAGCCTCCTGAACAGCATATGCAGAGACTTCACCCGAAGCCGGCTCCGTGGCAGTCCGAACATAAAGTGCTACACGACGGTTGCCGGTTAGGTTATTCTCCATCAATATCGTCCTCCAGCAGCTCCGGAAATTGCTTCTGCAGCTTTGCGATGGATTCGAATAAGTCTCGATTCTTGTCGATGATACGCATGGCGGCGGAATGAGCCTTGTGTTTTAGATTATTTTCTTCCATTTCTCCAAATGTAACCGGACGGAAGTCATTCACATCCACCCCGGCATTGAGCATAAGTTCGGAGCGTTCTATCAGCGGCCAGTAGTCAGCATCGGTGTTGCCGTGTATATGACCGAAAACCATATAACTGCCCTTACCGCTGCACGGCCACGACATCATGGGATAGTGGCAGGCAGTGATATTATGCTTCCCATCGGAAAAGTGCAGCATGGGGTTAACGCTGAGAAAAAACTTGTCTAATGGCACCTGCTTCATTCACTTTCGGTCGTGGTTCCCGGTAATCAGATGTTTCTTTCCCTTAAGCCGGTCGAGGTAGCTCTCAGTCGGGGCTTGATTACGAAACAGCAAATCGCCCAAAATATAGACCGTGTCGCCATTTGTTACACGCTCGTTCCAGTTGGCAATGAGGGTTTCATCCATCTCCTCCACACATGAAAACGGACGCCTGCATAGCTTTATAGCGTTGGCATGTCCGAGGTGCAAATCACTTGTAAAATAAATCATTCCGGCTCCTTATAATTCCTACAGGCTTCTTCGATGGCCTCTCTTTCTCCCGGAGCGTGTAGGCATTCGAAGCGCTGCCAATAATTCGCCCAGCCCATAAGCAGCAGGTCGGGTGTTCCGGCACTACGAATCAGTATCGGGTCACAGCCTCTCTCCACTTTTTCGAGGACACAGTCAAAATCAGCGGCAAACTCATCTCTGGTAAAATGGGGCAGGTGTTCAACATCAAATGCGTCTGTCGGCATTGTGGCCTCCTCCCAGTATTTCGGTAATTTCCTTTTGATCTATATAGCCCTCGGCGCGGCCTTTCCTGCACCCTACACAGAGCTCCGAAAAGAAGTGCTCCCGTTCAACGACTAACGGCAGTGTGGCATCGGGCGCAATATACTCCGGCATCTCCGCCCAATGGGATATCTCCTTTGGCTCACGGTCGAACCCGTTTGACCACCATGCGCCGGTATCTGCCATATAGCCCTCGTGGACTGTAGGCAGCGGGGCTTCCTCCGGCATGTAAACGAGTACAGAAACAAACGGAGTCGGGGTTCGCTCCTCGAGCGTATACCAAATCACGCTAATACCTCACCGAACTGCCGCATACAGTCTTCAAGCCAGTCGGATGCCACGCCCCAGTTGCTCTGGTTACCACAGAAACAAATGAACGCCAGCAGCAACTGGTTCACGGTAATGTGCTGCTCGACACACCACTGTTCTGTTGTGCGCAGAAGTTGGTCATCTATTTCAACAGACATGTCCACAGCGTCAGCACTGCAGTTATATTCGTACTGTCCTATTTCCGCATCCCAGTCGATGAAGCCTTTCGGAACATTCCCATAGGGCATGAAATGAGAAATCTGGTATCTGTTTTTCAGCAGCTTAACGCCATACTTATCAAGCGCCGTGTCGTGAAATACGACCACCAGCACCTTCTCGTCCAGCGGGACAAAAATAGTGGGTATAATTGTACTCATCACTTATTCCTCCGTGCCTCTGATGATGTTCATCTGGTCGGCCATGTTTCGCAGTGTATTGGCGAGAAAAGAGCATACGCGTTTGAGCCCTTCCTCGTCCAGCCGTGACATGAATTCGTTTTGTTCATCATCGGTCAGGTCGGTATAACAGCGATTGCACCATTTCCCGTCACGTTGGACGCGGTAGTATACGCCGTCCAGATTGCGTTCTTTTGGATATACCTGCTCACTCATAAGAAACCTCCTCGCCGAATTCATCGGCATCTATGGGATAGAAGCTCATCCTAATCTCGCTTAATTTGTAATAGGATAAAGACCTGTATTCTTCCTTGAGGTCATCTACGCTCTCAAAGAGCTCTGCAACCCCGAGGAGAATATCGTTGTCCGGCAGGACTATCGCCTCGCGGATGAAGCCGTGCTTTGCCATCGTGTCCTCTCTCCTTGGACACGGGGACTTTACCCCAAATCAGTGTCCAAGAAAACTGATATGGCTGACAGTTGTCAAGAGCCGAATCGTTCCCTGCCCAACTGTTTTTCAGCGGTTTTTTTCGCGGTTATTTTCCAGGGTACTTGCAGAGGCGGAACCCATGTTGCGACGGTTGATCACTCTGATATTCGCGGATTGGATACCGCCTGACTTGGCTTCGTCGCGGAGCTTCCTCTCTCTAGTAGCGTGAGTTCGGCCTAAGGGCCTGATCCGATAGTTTTCCCGAGGGTTCTCCTGACCGTGGTTGCGCCCCTGTAACTACCCTGGAGTATTGATTATTGTTCGATAAGTTTGCCCCTAACGTGTTTTGAGGCTGTAGTTTTGGGTTTTATTCTTTATGCCATTATCGGAAATTCAACCTCATGGGCTATTGCCCACATAAAGGCACAGAGTTCTCGGGCGATGGCCGTCACGATCACCTGTTTGGGCTTACCCTTCGCCAGCATTCGTTTGTAGCGGGCACACAATCGAAGCTGGGCTTTCCAGGAGATATCGCATATCTCCTGCGACAGACCTTCTTGGCGTTTGCGCAACTCCCGACTAACCCGGGCAGGAAGGCGGTATGCCCAGGAGGCTTCCACCAGAACCCGGCGCACATGGCCATTGCCTGTTTTTGTAATGGCGCCCCGTTTTGTTTTTTCGCCACTGGAGTGCTCCGAAGGCACCAAACCGAGATAGGACATCAGTTCAACGGGGCTCGTAAAGCGCGTCATGTCTCCTATCTCGGCAACAGTTGTGGCGGCCACAATCAAGGAGACACCCCGGAGGGATTGGTAAGCCTTTACTACCGAAACCATTCGCCATTGGGGCAAAAGCTGTTGGATTTGCCCCGTAAGGCGCTCCACACGGCGAGTGCATTCAGTGAATGCGTCCACATATTCCTGAAGGACGATCTGTTGGGCCGGATGAGGCATTTTGATTCCGGCGATCCAACGCAAATGCGCCTGGCTCCAGTGGCTTCGCCCGTTGAAGTGGTGACCGTGCCGGAGAAGAAAAGCCAAAATGCGCTGCTTGGCCTTTTTTTCCGCCAACTTGGCATCCTCTCTCGATCGGGTGAGGTCCCGCATGGCTTCATCTTCGGCAAACGGCACAAAAACAGCCGACAATTCACCGGCCCGATGCAGGCGGGCCAGCATTTGGGCATCCCGGTGATCATTTTTGATTCGGTTGCCACTTTGCTTGGGAATCATTGCTGGCGCAACCACCATGCAATCAAATCCTTGAGCTGCAAGATGGCGATAAATCTCATAACCACAGGGGCCAGCTTCATAGACGAAATGCAGCTCATAACCTTTCGAAACCAGTTTTCGGATGACTTTGTCGAGGGCGCCAAGGCTCCCGTCAATTTTTCCGTAACTGCGAACTTCACCGTTTCGGCCAGCTTCGGCGATAGCGATCTCAATGGAGTTTTTGTGGACGTCCAATCCTACAAATATGCTAGACTTCTTCATGACCTGCCTCCTTGGTTATGGCTCTGTGTTGGGGTTCACGAGGTTCCAACATAACCCACGTTTGCAAGGGGCAGGTCTTTTTTTGTCAACTGTCAGCCATTATGTCTAGGGGCGATTCAATAAAAGCACGCTGAATAGTCGGTCGCTGTACCTGTCAAAAACTCTAGGCATTCTGCCTTCCAACGATTTGCTTGGTGGGGAACAATTATTGCCTGCTATTGTTGACAATCTCAAGCCCTCATCCTATTGCAAAACACCTTAATCTTTCCTTACCTGTCAATCCTTTCTTTCAGAAAACCTGTGAACCCCCCGCTTATAGTTGTCAAAAATTAATCTAAAAAAAAGAGAAAATATCTTGACTCTCGAGTTATATGATGATATATTACAGGTACACCGGTGAAAGTCGTTGTTTTTTGAAACTCTAGCGAAGCTGTTTTGGGTAAGGGCGAAGGAAGTCTGGTCCTTACAACTCGGAAAACTGACTGAAGGGAGAGCAGATATGGAAAACCGAGGTATTTCATCAAGGGCAAAAAAACTTAAAGACAAGTATTTGGCTACTCCGCCAGGGATTTGCTCTGAACGGGCCAAGATTGTCACGCAGGCTTATCAAGATTATGAGAGTCTGCCTGCAATACTTAGGCGGGCTAAAGTTCTCAAACGGGTTCTTGAAGAAATGTCAATTTGGATTGCAAATGATGAACTCATTGTTGGTAATCAGGCAAAAGTTGCCAGATATTCTCCAATCTTCCCCGAATTTTCGTTTGAGTGGATTCTGGGTGAAATGGATGAAGAACCTTTTGAGTTGTGTGATACTGATAGGTTCCTTATTGATGAGGAAACTAAGTCCGATCTACGGAAAATTGGGCCTTATTGGAAGGGGAAAACGGTTAATGATCTAACCATTGGCAGACTGCCAGAAGAAACTGCCGCAAGTATTGCAAATTCTGCTGTATATAACTTTACTCCGAGTGTAGTGGTTTGCACAGGAGTTGGTCATTATTCGCCAAGTTATAAAAAAGTAATCACTAAAGGGTTTAATGGAATCAGGCAGGATGCACTTGAAAAGCTCAAGGTGATGGGAATTCCGGCCGATGGAAATGAAGTCGACACGTACAATTTTTTGAAAGCCGTTATCATTTCGTGTGATGCTGCCGTTTCTTTTGCCCAGCGTTATGCTGACTTGGCTAAGCAGATGGCAGTAGAAGAAAGTGATTCTGCTAGAAAAACAGAGTTGTTGAAGATTGCAAGTATTTGCGAAAAGGTACCGGCTAATCCCGCCACAACATTCCATGAGGCTTGCCAAGCCTTCTGGTTTTTCCAATTAATTTTGCAACTTGAATCTAATGGCCACTCAATCTCACCAGGTCGCTTTGACCAATATATGTATCCCTATTATTCAAAAGACCTATTGACGGGACAATTGGCGCGGGAAGATGCGCAAGAACTGGTGGAGTGTCTTTGGATCAAACTGTCGGAGATTAATAAGATTGTGCCATTTGGAGTGACGGTTGTCGAATATCCGATGTTTCAAAATCTAATTGTTGGTGGGCAGGATCGCGATGGCAAAGATGCGACCAACGATCTTTCCTTTATATGTTTGGATGCCTCTCAGAATGTTGGGCTTCCCCAACCGTCCATATCTGCGCGTCTGTGGAATGGTACACCTGAGGTACTTTGGAACAAAATTGTGGAGGTAACCAAAAAGGGG